>NZ_JBHVGB010000263.1:0-5175 GCF_042801335.1 Nocardioides sp. NPDC057577
GTCGTGACGAGCCGACTCGGCGGGGTTTTCGGTCAGAACGAGCCGACTCGGCGGCGGTTCAGACGTTGATCAGTAGCGGTAGTGGTCCGACTTGTAGGGACCCTCGACCGGGACGCCGAGGTAGTCGGCCTGCTCCTGCTTGAGCTCGGTGAGCTCGACGCCGAGGGCGCCGAGGTGGAGGCGGGCGACCTCCTCGTCGAGCGCCTTGGGCAGCACGTAGACGCCGATCGGGTACTCGTCGGTCTTGGTGAAGAGCTCGATCTGGGCCAGCGTCTGGTTGGTGAACGAGTTCGACATCACGAAGCTCGGGTGACCGGTGGCGTTGCCCAGGTTGAGCAGGCGGCCCTCGGAGAGCACGATGATCTTCTTGCCGTCGGCGCCGTCCTTGGGGGGAAAGATCCACTGGTGGACCTGCGGCTTGATCTCGTCCTTGACGATGCCCGGGATCTTGGCGAGGCCGGCCATGTCGATCTCGTTGTCGAAGTGGCCGATGTTGCCGACGATGGCCTGGTTCTTCATCTTCTCGAAGTGCTCGACCCGGATGATGTCGAAGTTGCCGGTCGTGGTGATGAAGATGTCAGCGGTCTCGATGACCGACTCCAGGCGGCGGACCTCGTAGCCGTCCATCGCCGCCTGCAGCGCGCAGATCGGGTCGATCTCGGTGACGATGACGCGAGCGCCCTGGCCGCGCAGCGACTCCGCCGAGCCCTTGCCGACGTCGCCGTAGCCGCACACGACCGCGACCTTGCCGCCGATCATCACGTCGGTGGCACGGTTGATGCCGTCGATGAGCGAGTGGCGGCAGCCGTACTTGTTGTCGAACTTGGACTTGGTGACCGAGTCGTTGACGTTGATCGCCGGGAAGAGGAGCGAGCCCTCCTTGAACCGGTCGTAGAGGCGCAGGACACCGGTGGTGGTCTCCTCGGTGACGCCCTTGATGCCGTTGGCGATGTTGGTCCAGCGCTGCGGGTCGTTCGTCAGCGAACGGTCGAGGACCCGGAGGACCTCCTTGAACTCCTCGTTGTCGGTGGAGTCCTGGCCCGGCACCGCGCCGGCCTTCTCGAACTCGACACCCTTGTGGACGAGCAGGGTGATGTCCCCGCCGTCGTCGAGGAGCATGTTCGGGCCGACCTTGTTGCCGGCCTCGTCGGTGAAGTCGAAGACCTTCTCGGCCTCGTCCCAGTACTCCGCCAGGGTCTCGCCCTTCCAGGCGAAGACCGGCGTGCCGTTGGGGGCCTCCGGGGTGCCGTCTCCGACGACGACCGCGGCGGCGGCGTGGTCCTGGGTGGAGAAGATGTTGCAGGTGGCCCAGCGCACGTCGGCGCCGAGCGCGGTCAGCGTCTCGATCAGGACGCCGGTCTGGATCGTCATGTGCAGCGAGCCGGCGACGCGGGCGCCCTTGAGCGGCTGGTCCTTGCCGTAGCGCTCGCGCATGGCCATCAGGCCCGGCATCTCGTGCTCGGCGAGGGAGAGCTCCTTGCGGCCGAACTCGGCCAGGCTCAGGTCGGCAACCTTGTAGTCCATGGTTATTCCTTACCGAAGTTAATGCGGGCCTGCGTCGCGCATCTGCGCATCAGCGGGATCTCCCACGCAGGTTGCCCTCAGACTACAAGCGCTGGTTGACGGGAGCGGTAATCCGCAACCAACAGTTCGCCTGTAACCCTGTCGAAAACTAGAACGAGTTCCTATTATTGCCGGGCATGACGGCAACCACACCCGACCCGCACACGGTCCAGGGCGACTGCGCCCCTGCGTACGCGCCCCTGCGCGACCTGCTCGCGCGCAACCTCTCTTCCGGAGCCGACCTCGGTGCCTCCCTCGCGGTGATCCGTGACGGCGAGCTCGTGGCCGATCTGTGGGGTGGTGAGGCCCGGCCGGGCGAGGCGTGGCGGGAGGACACCATCGTCCGGGTCTGGTCGGTGACCAAGACGATGGCTTCTCTGACCGCGCTCGTGCTCGCCGACCGCGGCGACCTGGACCTGGACGCTCCGGTCGCGGACTACTGGCCCTCGTTCGCCGACCAGCGGGTCCTCGTCCGCCACCTGCTCTCTCACACCTCCGGCATGTCCGGGTGGACCGAGCCGCTCTCCACCGAGGCGCTCCTGGACCTGCCGCTCGCCAACGAGATGCTCGCCCGACAGGAACCCTGGTTCGAGCCGGGCTCGGGGTCGGGGTACCACATGGTCTCCTACGGGCATCTGGTCGACGGCCTGGTCCGTGGCGCCACCGGGAAGCCGCTCTCGGAGGTGTTCGCCGAGCTGGTCGCAGGGCCGCTGGGGGCCGACTTCCACCTGGGTGTCCGGGAGAGCGAGCTCGGCCGCTGCGCCGACCTCGAGGCTCCCCCGCCCGGAGGGATCGACGTCACCGCGCTGCCCGAGGGCAACCTGATGATCCCGACGCTGGTCAACCCGAAGCTGGATCCGGCCGAGTTCAACGCGGCCCCGATGCGTACGGTCTCGTTGGCCGGGATCAACGGGCACGGCAACGCCCGCTCGATCGCCCGGATCCAGTCGGCCGTCTCCCACGGCGGGGAGGTCGACGGCGTACGTCTGCTGTCACCCGCCACCATCGAGCGGATCTTCGAGGTACAGGCCGACGGTGTCGACCAGGTGCTCCTGACGCCGATGCGATGGGGAATCGGCTATGGCCTGCCGCAGCCGGTGGCGGCGCCGGCGGTGCCCGAGGGACGGGTCTGCTGGTGGACCGGTTATGGCGGCGCGATCGTGGTCAACGACCTGGAACGACGGGTCACGGTGGCGTACGCGATGAACCGGATGACCCAGCACATGACCTCCTCGCAGCGCACCGACGCCTACGTGCGCACCGCCTTCGAGTGCGTGGAGGCGGCAGGTATGGAGGTGGCCCGATGACCGAGGTCAAGGTCTGCATCATCGGCGCCGGCTGCTCGGGGATCACGACGGCCAAGCGGCTCAAGGAGTTCGGGGTCGCCTACGACCAGTTCGAGCTCTCCGACGACATCGGCGGGAACTGGTACTTCCGCAACCCCAACGGGCTCTCCTCGGTCTACGAGTCCCTGCACATCGACACCTCGACCAGTCGGCTGGAGTTCGAGGACTTCCCCGCGCCGGAGTCGTTCCCGCACTTCCCGCACCACACCCTGATCCACCGGTACTTCCGCGACTACACCGACCACTTCGGGCTGCGGGACCAGATCACGTTCAACACCGGGGTCGAACGAGCGACGCAGCGCGAGGACGGCTCCTGGGAGGTCACGCTGTCGACCGGAGAGACCCGCTCCTACACCGACCTGGTGGTCGCCAACGGCCACCACTGGTCACCACGGCTGCCGGCGTGGGAAGGCGAGTTCGCCGGCGAGATCATCCACAGCCATTCCTACGTCTCCCCGTTCGAGCCCGTCGAGATCCGCGGCAAGCGGGTGATCGTGGTCGGGATGGGCAACTCGGCGATGGACATCGCCTCGGAGCTGTCCTCGCCGTGGATGGCGTCGAAGCTGTACGTCTCCGCGCGACGGGGCGTGTGGGTGCTGCCGAAGTATCGCAACGGGCAGCCTGCCGACAAGGTGATGGCTCCGCCCGACATCCCCAAGGAACAGGCGCTGGCGGCCTCCCGCGAGCTGATCCGCGGGCTGGTCGGGTCGATGTCGACGTACGGGCTCCCGGAGCCCGACCACGAGCCGCTGTCCGCGCATCCGTCGGTCAGCGCCGACTTCCTGACCAAAGCCGGCTCGGGCGACATCCACATGCTTCCCGAGATCGCTCGGTTCGAGGGATCGACGGTGCACCTCGTCGACGGATCGTCGGTCGAGGCGGACGTGGTGATCGCGGCAACCGGCTACGACATGTCGTTCCCGTTCTTCGACCCAGCCGAGGTCTCACTGCATCCCGATGCCGACCACCGCTATCCGCTGTTCAAGCGGATGATCAAGCCGGGCGCCGACCACCTCTACTTCATGGGGCTCGCCCAGTCCTCCCCCACCATCGTCAACCTCGCCGAGCAGCAGTCCAAGCTCCTGGCCCGCCTGCTCACCGGGAGCTATGCGCTCCCACCTGTCGAGGAGCAGGAGCGCATCCTGAAGGCCGACGAGGAGGCTCACCTGGAGCAGTACTACGCCGCCCCACGCCACACCATCCAGATCGACTTCGCCCGCTACGTCATCGACCTGATGGCCGAGATCGAGGCCGGGGAGACACGGGCAGCCAGGAGCGGGTAGGCGCGGGTAGGCGCGGTGTGTCAGTGGTTCTTCTTGAACGGCAGCAGGTGGAGTACGCCGACCACGATCGCTCCGACGATGAGTCCGACGACCGCGGAGAAGAAGGTGTTGACCAGCCACGCGGCGGCCGCGCCGACGGCACCGAGGGCGTGGTGGACCTCCTCCTCGAGGTGGTGGACGGTGTCGTAGGGCCACGCCCAACCGGGGTGACCGGCGGCGAGACCGTTGACGTCGTGGACGCCGACCAGGATCAGGTGGCCACCGACCCAGAGCATCGCGATGGTGCCGACCACCGAGATCACGGCGAGCACCTTCGGCATGGCCGAGACCATGCCCAGGCCGAGCCGCTGGGCGAACGCGCTGGGGCGCTGGGAGAGCGAGAGGCCGGCGTCGTCCATCTTCACGATCAGGGCGACCACGCCGTAGACCACGAGCGTGATCAGGAAGGCGACCGCCACCAGGGCACCGAGGCGCATCCAGAAGCCTTGGTCGATGACCTCGTTGAGCGCGATCACCATGATCTCGGTGGAGAGGATCAGGTCGGTGCGTACAGCACCCGAGATCATCGTCTTCTCGGCCTCGGGACCTTCCAGGGCGACCGGCGTCTCGTGGGCCTCCTCGTGCGGCCGAACCCACTCCAGGACCTTCTCGACACCCTCGAAGGCGAGGAAGGCGCCACCGAGCATCAGGATCGGGGTGATCGCCCACGGCGCCCACTGCGCCAGGATCAGCGCCACCGGCAAGATGATCAGCAGCTTGTTGCGCAGCGAGCCGAAGGCGATCTTCTTGATGATCGGCACCTCGCGCTCGGCGGCGATGCCGTGGACGTACTGCGGCGTCACGGCGGTGTCGTCGATGACGACACCCGCGGCCTTGGCCGAGGCCTTGCCGGCGGCAGCGCCGACGTCGTCGACGGACGCAGCCGCCAGCTTGGCGATGGCGGCTACGTCGTCGAGAAGTGCGAAGAGTCCGGCGCTCATGCC
>NZ_JBHVGB010000264.1:0-5148 GCF_042801335.1 Nocardioides sp. NPDC057577
AGTCAGAGCGGGGCGGTCCTGTTGGTGTTGGTCGATCAGTCTTGCTGGAAGATCGCCAGGAGGCGGAGCAGGTTGGTGTAGATCCACACCAGGCTGACGGTCAGGCCGAAGACCGCGCGCCACGACTCACGCTCAGGGAGCTGGGCGCGGACGCCCTGCTCGATCTGGTCGAAGTCGAGGATCAGCATGAACACACCGAGCGCGAGGCCGGCGATGGCGGTGATCATGCCGAGCGTGCCGAACCCGAACAGGCCGAAGCTGGCACCGAACATGCCGAGCACCAGCTCCATCAGGCTCAGGCCCACCATGCCGAACATCGCGGCGATCACGAAGGTGCGGAACTTGCTGCCGACCTTGATGTTGAAGAACTTGTACGCCGCCAGGGTGCCCGCGAACGCGGCGAAGGTGCCGATCACGGCCTGGACGACGATGCCGCCGCCGAACATGGCGTCGAAGGTCTTGCTGAGCGCGCCCAGGGCGATGCCCTCAGCAAGGGCGAAGGCCAGGACGAGCGCCGGGCTGACGATGCGCTTGAAGGAGTTGACCAGCGACAGGATGAACGCCGCACCGGCACCGAGCGTTGCGGCCAGGTAGAGCGGCGCGAGGTTGGCGTCGGAGCTGATGTCGGGGGTCATCACCCACGTCGCGATGGCGGCCAGGAAGACCACGCCGAGCGTGATCGCGCCCTTCTGCACCACCGAGTCGATCGTCATGGGGGTGCCCGTGGTGGGAGCCGCGGGGCCGCCGGTCGACCACTGGCTCGGGTCCTGCCCGTAGCCGGCGTACGAAGCGCCGTTGCCACCGTAGGTCGCGTTGCCGTAGGCGTTCTGCGACGGCTGCCCGAAGCCCTCTGCCCTACGGAACACCGGGTTGTTGCTCTGCATCTGGTGGTCACTCCTCGAAAGCGACGTGAAAGGGTCCGCCACGGTGGCGGCTCCTGTGGCCAGCGTACCGGCCCTGTGTCTCACTCAACGTCCGGGAGAACCCTGAGGTTCCGGGATCGTAGGAGTGCCCCGGGTGGGACTCGAACCCACACTGAAGCGTTTTTAAGACGCCGTCCTCTGACCGATTGGGATACCGGGGCGCGCGGCCGACCCTAGCGTCATAAGTACGTCTGGCGCTGGTGCAGCGCGTGCGCGCCCGCGACGCGGTCGATGAAGAGCAGGCCGTTGGTGTGGTCGATCTCGTGCTGCAGGCAGCGGGCCTCGAAGGCGTCGGTGACGATCTCGACGGTCTCGCCGGTGACCGGGAGCTGGCCGCGTACGGTCAGCCGGGAGGCCCGCTTCACGTCACCGGTCAGATCGGGGACGGACATGCAGCCCTCGCGCGCCTTCTCGTTGCGGCTGGACTCGATGACCTCCGCATTGCACAGGACGTACGTCCCGTGGTGAGTCTTCGTCTTGACGTGGGTGGAGACGTCGACGCAGAAGACCCGGGCCGAGACGCCCACCTGGTCGGCGGCCAGACCGACGCAGCCGGGCGAGACCCGCATCGTGGCGATCAGGTCGGCGGCGAGCTGGACGGTCTCGGGAGCCGCCGGGTCGACGTCCTTGCCGGGGACGGAGAGGACGTGGGCGGGGGCGCGTACGACCTCGAGGACCTTGCCCTCGACCCCCAGCTCCGCCTCGGTCCAGGACAGCACCCGTTCATTGATCGTCACAGGTCGTCGGCCTCGATCGGCCGCAGGGTGGCGTCGACGCCGAGCTCCAAGGTGACCCGCTTGATCGATGCCTCGAGCACTGCGACGTCGGCGTCCGCCGGCAGCTCGAGCTCGGCGACGACGACATAGAGGTCCCCGGAGAGGCGGGTGGTCAGATCGGTGATGTTGCCGCCGACGGCGGCGATCTCGGCGGTCACCGTGGAGACGATGCCCGGGCGGTCACCACCGTGGACGGAGAGCACGAAGAGCTGGCCGGCGCCGGCCGGCGCCTGCTCCTCGGGGAGCTCGTAGACCGTGACCGTCAGGGTGCCGTCGGCCGCGATCGGCTCGAGATCGGCCTGGATGGCCTCCGTGGTGGCCTCGCCCGCGCAGAGCAGCGTCATCGCGAAGTGACCGCGGAGCCGGGTCATCGTCGAGTCCTCGAGGTTGAGCCCGAGCCCGGCCAGGCAGGCGGTGGTGTCGGCGATGATCCCCGGGCGGTCGTGTCCCAGGACGGTGATGGCGTGGATGGTCACCGATCCATTGTCACCCGCGGCACGCCGATGGCGGACCGCGGGTGACTCAGATGGACTACTCCGTGCCGCGGCTCAGCCGCGGAACCACTTGTCCTTCTCCTCCTCGGAAGAGTCGACCGGCTCGGGAGCGAACTCGGGCGTGCCCTCCGAGGTGGGCTTGACCGCGGTGTCGCCACCGCCCAGGTCGTCGTAGGAGGCCTTGTCGGGGTCGGCCGGCGGGGGCGGCGGGACCTCGGCGGCGTACGGGTCGGCCGGGGCGATCGGGTCGGTGAGCGGGTCACCGGTGACCCCGGCCTGCGGGGCGGACGGCGCCGGCGGAGCCGGCGGGTAGCCGCCGTACTCGCTGCTCGAGGACGAGCCGGTGGTCGACTCCGGAGCGGCGGGCTCCGAGGCGGCTTCCGAGGCGGCTTCCGGGGTGGACTCCGGCGTGGAGCCGTTGAGGTGCAGCTTCTCGGAGGCGACCCCGGCCGCGGCCGAGACCTTCTCCTTGGCCTGCTCCGCGTAGGGACCGGCCTTCTCCTTCACCGTCGCGGCGTAGGGACCGGCCTTGGCCTTGGCGGCCTCGGCATAGGGAGCAGCCTTCTCCTTGATGGGCGCCGCCTTCTCCGAGGCGGTCGCGAGGGCCGACTGGACGCGCGGGTCATGGGTGACCTTGTTCGCGCCGGCCTTCAGCTGCTCAGACTTGTTCTTGACCAGCACGCCGACACCAGCGGCAGCGATGGCAAGCAGGATGAGCTTTTTCACTTCTTGACCTTCCGAGAGACAGCATTTGGTTCGGTTTGATGGGATATTCGCCGGTAAACTTAGACCTAGGCGACAAACACCAAGATGCCACAAACAGAGATCAAGTCCCCCGACATGCCTAGTCTCTAACGGACCAGGCGATTCCGTCGAGGATGTCGGACTCGGAGACCAGCAGAGACTCGACGTGCGAGCGCCTCAGGATCCGGCTGAGGATCACCCCACCGGCGGCGATCACGTCGGCCCGGCCGGGGTGCATCCAGGGCAGCGCCAGCCGCTCGTCGACGGTCATCGCCAGCAGGCGGTCGACGAGCCGGTAGACATCGGCCGGCGCGACCTCGGCGTGGTCGGTGGCGGTGCGGTCGTACGCAGCCAGCTCGAGCAACCCCATGGCCAGCTGGATCATGGTGCCGCCGACGGCGACCACGGTGTTTGCGGTGGCCGGGTCGACCGGGCAGTCGTCGAGGTGTGCGTCGATGTCGCGTACGCAGGCCTCGATCTCCTCCCGCGTGGGCGGGTCGGAGCGCAGGTGGCGCTCGTGGAGGCGCACCGACCCGATGTCCATGCTGTCCGCCTCGCCGACGCTCGGCGTCGGTCCGTCGCCGAGGATCAGCTCGGTCGACCCGCCACCGATGTCGATCACCAGCACCGGCGGCTCATGAGTGCCGCGCAGGTTGCGGACCGCGCCGCCGAACGAGAGCGCCGCCTCGTCCGCCCCGGTGACGACCTCCGGTGTGACGCCGAGCCGAGCACGTACGCCGTCGATGAAGGTCGCCGCGTTGGCGGCGTCCCGGGTGGCCGAGGTGGCCACGAAGCGCACCTTCTCGACACCGTGCTCGCGGATCAGCGCGGCGTACTCGTCGATGGCCACGAAGGCACGCTGCAGAGCCTCTTCTGCGAACACACCGGTGCGGTCGATGTCTTGACCGAGGCGGACCATGCGGGCCTCGCGTACGTCCTCGTTCAGACCGTCGGCGGTGACCGTCGCGATCAGGAGCTTGATCGTGTTGGTGCCACAGTCGATGGCAGCAACCCGCCGGGTCACTGTTCCTCGTCCTCCAGCTCGAGGTCCACGCAGGGGCCGGAGCTCCACCACTCGCCGAGGCGCTCGAGCACCTCGTCGCCGAGCGGGTTGACGCCGGGGCCCTGGGCGAGCGCCTGACCGGCGAGGACGTGCAGGCACTTGACCCGGTTCGGCATCCCACCTGCGGAGATGCCGTGGATCTCGGGCGGGTCGCCGAGCTCGTAGCGCGCCTCGAGATAGGCCTCGTGAGCCTTGGCGTAGGCGGCGGCGAGCTCCTCGTCGTCGGCCAGCCGCGCCTCCATGTCCTTCATCACGTGGGTGCCCTCGAGGGTGCCGATCTTCGAGGCGGCACGCGGGCAGGTGAGGTAGAAGGTCGTCGGGAACGGCGTGCCGTTGGGCAGCCGCGGCTCGGTGGTCACCACATCGGGCAGCGAGCACGGGCAGCGGTGCCCGATCTCGTGGATCCCCCGTGGCTCGCGTCCCAGCTGTGCCGTGATCGCGGACACGTCCTTGGGATCGATGGCCATGTCTCAGTCTTCCTTCTGCTGCTTGGGCGGGTCGATCTCCGACTCCGGCCCGTCTCCTGTCTGCTCCGGCGGGTCACCGGCCAGCAGCACGGAGCCCCACGCATCGTCCCACCAAGCCTTCGGGTGCTCCGCACTGCCCACCTTGCCGGGGTCGGTGAGCTCCGGCTCGGTCTGGATGCGCTCGCCGTTCTCGTCGAGGGCGACGTACGCCGTCTCCCCCGGCATCACGAACCCGAACCGCTCCCGGGCCTGCTGCTGGACGTAGGCGGGGTCCTCCCAGCGACGAGTCTGCTCCTCGAGCTGCTTGATGTGGTCCTTGCGCTCGGCGATCTCGGTCTGGAGTGCGTTGATGTCGTGGCGCTGCTGCAGGTAGGCGCGCAGCGAGGAGGCGTAGGAGATCACCATCACGGCGGCCACGACGATGATCATCATCGCCCGGCCGGTGAGCTTGGGCCGACGCAGCCGCTTGCGCAGCGCATCGATGCCGCCGATCGCCGCCGGGCGGGCCGCCCTGGGGGCACCCGGCCGCCGCCCCGGCCCCTGCGGGCCGCGAGATCGCTGGATGCGCTTGCTCTGACTCTGCTGTCCCGGTCCCTGCGTTGCCACGTCGCTCATCCTCCCATCCGAGACCAGCGAGTCGGCGCACCCTGACCGCAAGCCTGCCGAGTCGGCGCGTTCTAA
>NZ_JBHVGB010000265.1:0-5128 GCF_042801335.1 Nocardioides sp. NPDC057577
GGACGCCGCGCTGCAACACCGCGGACGCCGAGACCCGGCGCGGCCGCCGCCGGCTCACTCCGACACGCGACCGCGCGACCCCCCCCGCTGCGCATGCGATGCCGCGAAGAGGGTCGAGATCTACCCGCCCGAGGTCGAGTTCCACAAGCGAGTCGGACCGCGACCAGAAAAGGACCTGAGCATGAAGGAATCCCTTGTGAGCCAGACGCCGCCGTCGCCCTCTCCGTCAGCTTCCGAGCCGCCGAAGAAGGACTACGGCCGCGCCGGTCGCAACCTGCCGGCGGCGATCGGCTCCGCCGTCGTCCTCCTGGTCGCTATCGCGCTGAGCCTGATGTTCGTGAAGACGGCGTTCATGCTGATCGTCGTCGGCTGTGTCGTCGCCGCGGTCTGGGAGCTCCACCGTGGCCTGATGGCCAAGGACATGGACGTCCCCGAGCAGCCGCTGATGATCGGCGGCACGCTGATGGTTCTGGCGGCGTACTTCTTCGGTGCCGACGCGCTGGTGACGGCGACCGCGGTCACCGCTCTGGTGATCATGCTGTGGGTGTTGCGGCGTGGGGTCGACGGCTACGTACGTACCTCGGCAGCCTCGGTCCTCACCCTGTTCTACCTGCCGTTCCTGGGTTCGTTCGTCGCGCTCATGCTCGGCGAGGGTGGTGGCTGGACCTCGGGCGGCCTCTCAGACGACGGCGTACGCGGCATCATCGTCTGGGTCCTGCTCACGATCATGTCCGACATCGGCGGCTACGTGGCCGGGGTCCTCTTCGGCAAGCACCCGATGGCGCCGGTGATCTCCCCGAAGAAGTCGTGGGAGGGTTTCGCGGGGTCGGTGGTCTTCACCGTCGCCACCGGCGTCGGTCTGGTCGTATGGCTGCTCGACGCGTCCTGGTGGGTCGGTGTCGCGCTCGGTGTGGTCGCCTGCGTGATGGCGGTCCTGGGCGACCTTGTCGAGTCGGTCATCAAGCGTGACCTCGGCGTCAAGGACATGAGCCAGATCATCCCCGGCCACGGCGGCCTCATGGACCGCCTCGACTCGCTCCTGGCGACCGTCGCCCCGGTCTGGCTGATCCTCCACTACGCCGTCTTCTGATGCTCTTCCTCGTACGCCACGGCCGACCCTTGGTCGTCCGTGGCGTCGCTGCGGAGCACTGGGAACTCGATCCGGCCGGGTTCGACGACATCTGGGCCCTGCGTGACCGGCTCCCGTCCGGCGCCGCGTGGTACTCCTCGCCTGAGCCCAAGGCGCAGCAGACCGCCCAGCTGCTCACCGATGGCGAGGTCGGCGTGGTCGACGCTCTCCGCGAGCACCGCCGCGGCGAGGCGTGGGTCGAGGACTTCCAGGCCACGGTCGAGCGCGCGTTCGCGGAGCAGACCCTGCCCGCGTACGACGGCTGGGAGCCACTCGAGGAGTGCCGGACCCGCGTGACGAAGGCCGCCTCCGGGATCCTCGCTGCCCACGCGGGCGAGGACGTCGTGCTCGTCGGTCATGGCACGGCCTGGACCCTCTTGGCGGGTGAGCTGACCGGCATGCCCCCGGACCTCGCCCGGTGGCGAGATCTCGGCCTCCCGGACCTGATCACCGTCGACGCCAGATAGTCCCGGGCGTCTTGGCCCGTTACCGATACGTAGATGGGCCGGACCGCCCGGGACTATCGGCGAGCCGGCTGAATGTCGGTGGTCGTGGCCATCATCTGAGGATGGCCAAACGTAGGGAGCACTTCCAGCCGCCGGAGGTATCTGGGCGGCCCGGACTCGTGCGCCCGGTGCGGGTCGATCCTTCCGGGATGAGCGGCCCGACCCGGAAACAGGCGCGTGGGAGCGCTTGGCGGCGGTGCTTCAACGGGTTGTACGTTCCCAGCCACGTCGACGGGTCGGAACCGCAACAGCGGGCGCTCGAGGCTGCGAGCGTGGTGCCTGCCGACGGGGCGTTGAGCGGGTGGGCCGCGCTGGCTTGGGCCAAGGTCAAGTGGGTTGACGGCACCGATCGATACGGTGCACGGGCGGCGGCCGCGATTGTGACGCCGGGACACAACACCCGAGCGCGCCAAGGCATCGTGATCAGCCACGAACGGCTCCTTCCCGCCGAGCGTCGGACAGATGACGGCGTGGTGCTGACGGGTCCCCTCCGGTCGACCGCCTATGAGGTCAGATACGCGCCGAACCTGATGGAGGCGGTGCGCTGGATCGATCTCGTTGCGGCCAGTGACCTGATCTCGCTCGACGAACTGGCCGAGTACGCCGACGAGTTGGTGGCCTGGGCTGGCATCGGCCATCTGCGTGAGGCGCTCACCCATGCGAATGAGAACGTCTGGTCGCCGGCGGAGGTTGACCTACGTCTGACGTGGACGGTGCGGCTGCGGCTCGGACACGTCGTCACCAACAGGCCGATCTTTGATCTAGACGGCCGACACATCGGCACTCCGGACGTACTCGATCTCGAGCGGGGCGTGGTGGGGGAGTACGACGGTAGGGTCCACCTGGCCGGGAAGCAGCGCGCGAAGGACTTGGTGCGCGAAGGGGCTTTCCGCCGGGCGGGCCTGGAGTACGTCACCATGGTCGCGGCCGATCGACGAGACCCGACCGACTTCAAGCTCCGGACGTTGGAGGCGCGGGCTCGCGCCAGCCGAGTGCCGGCCAGCGAACGGGCCTGGACGATTGATCCGCCGCACTGGTGGGTCTCGACGAACACCGTGGCAGAACGCGCGCCCTCACGCACGTTCAACGTGCTCGGTTCCTCCGCCAGGCATCGTGATTCCCGATGATTCCGGGCGAACCGGCCCATTACCCGCGGGTAGAGGGGCCAAGCCACCCCGAACTATCCAAGTGGCGGACCGCAGCGATTCTTTACCAAGGATGACGTGGTTCGGCGTTACGGTTGAAGGGTGACCCAGCGTCCCGCGGACCTCGACGTGGACTCCGATCCAGACGTCGAGGCAGATCACGGCCCGGAGGAGGAGTCCTCGGGGTCCGGTGGCGTGTGGGCGTGGCTGCACGACTCGCACCCGACCGTGGCAGCCTTGGTCGGCTTCTACATCGGCCTTGCGTACGCGATCCTGGTGCCCGGCACCTGGGGTGCCCTGCTGGCGTGGGTGGTCGGTCAGGAGCGGGCCGAGGAGCTGTTCCCGTGGGTGACGCTGACTCTGCTGGTGCCGCTGGCCCTGCTCATCCCGCGCAAGACCCGCCGCCTGGCCGAGTTCGTCTGGCTGGGGATCATCCTGACCGTGCTGGTGGTGGTCGGTGTCGGCGCGCTAGTCTTCTGGATCCTGCTGAAGACGGGCTGACCGGGCGGGCTGGATCCAGGTTTAGCCGTACGCAGCACCCCGGTGGGACAATGAAGCAGTGACCGAGCCCGATCCTGCGAACGTACCGGCCCCGCACAGTCCCGAGGCCGAGGCCGCCGCGATGGAGGGGCGCCGCCTGCCCCTGGTGATGGCGCCGCCCAAGGGCCGCGGAAAGCCGCCGCGTCACCTGGCCGACCTCGACCTGGCCGGCCGTCAGGACGCGGCGAAGGAGGCGGGGCTCCCGGGGTTCCGGGCCAAGCAGCTCTCGGTGCACTACTTCGAGCGGCTGGTCGACGACCCCGAGAAGATGACCGATCTTCCCGCGGGCCAGCGCCAGGAGCTGGTCAACACGTTCCTGCCCGACCTGATGACGCCGATCCGTCAGCAGGAGGCCGACAAGGGCACCACGGTGAAGACGCTGTGGAAGCTCTTCGACGGCGCCCTGGTCGAGTCGGTGCTGATGCGCTACACCGACCGCGCCACGGTCTGCATCTCCTCCCAGGCCGGCTGCGGCATGGCCTGCCCGTTCTGCGCGACAGGCCAGGGCGGTCTCGAGCGCAACATGTCGACGGCCGAGATCGTCCACCAGGTCGTCGTCGCCGCCCGGCAGATGGCCAGCGGCGAGATCCCCGGCGGCCCGGGCCGCCTCTCCAACGTGGTCTTCATGGGCATGGGGGAGCCGATGGCCAACTACAAGGCGCTGATGGGTGCCGTACGCCGCCTTACCTCCCCGGCGCCGGAGGGCCTCGGCCTCTCTGCTCGCCACGTGACGGTCTCCACGGTCGGCCTGGTCCCGAGGATCAAGCAGCTGACCGAGGAGGGCATCCCGGTCACCCTCGCCCTCTCGCTGCACGCCCCCGACGACGAGCTGCGCAACGAGCTCGTCCCGATCAACACCCGCTTCTCGGTCGCCGAGACCGTCGACGCCGCCTGGAACTACGCGCGCGTGACGAAGCGCCGGGTCTCCATCGAGTACGCGATGATGCGCGGCATCAACGACCAGGGCTGGCGCGCCGACCTGCTCGCCGACGTCCTCAACTCCTACGGCGACTGGGGCTGGGTCCACGTCAACCTGATCCCGTTGAACCCCACCCCAGGCTCCAAGTGGACCGCCTCCGACCCGGCCGACGAGCGTGAGTTCGTACGCCGCTTGGAGGCCAAGGGCATCTCCACCACCGTCCGCGACACCCGCGGCCGCGAGATCGACGGCGCCTGCGGCCAGCTGGCCGCCGCCGAGTAGCCGTTCGGGCGATGTCCTCGGGCCACGAGGACTGCGCGATCGCCGCGTTCAAGCTCCCGGCGCGGGCCGCTGCTCGTGCCCGTGTCGGCCTCGGGTGCGGCGGGCTTCCTTCATCTCCGACTCATAGAGATGTCGCTTGCCCTCGACGAGGGCGTCCCGAGCCTCCTTCTCCAGCCGTTTGAAGGTGGCGTAGTAGCCGTCGTCGTACTCCTCGACGATCTGAAACGTCCACCGGCCGTCGAGCACGTTGCGTCCGACGAGCTCGCGCTCGAACGTGTCCGCAAGCTCCGTGTGGCCGGTCTCGCGTAGCTGCTGGACACCCTTGCCGAGGGTGAGGTCGGCCGTGCCGGTGATCCGATGCAGTGCGTACAGATGACCGCGGGCGACCTCGATCGCTTCGAGTGCCTCGCTGATGGTGCCGAGCGCCTCGACGGTGAGATCGTCGACGCCTTCGGGCCGGATGTGCTCCTCGTCGGTGGTCATGTCGCGATCGTGGCAACACGAGCGGAGGCGCGGCAACCCCTGAACCGGCACGAGATCGACGAACCTGCAGCCGGCTGGTCGCCGAATGGCACCACGTACGCGGGCCGGCCCGACAGGTCCGGCC
>NZ_JBHVGB010000266.1:0-5118 GCF_042801335.1 Nocardioides sp. NPDC057577
GGTGCGCGGCACCCGGCCCAGCGCCACCATCTCGCCGACGAGCAGCTCGGCCGAGGCGACCTCCTCCTGGGGGACGTACGCAAGCCGGCGGGCGCGTTCGCGCGAGCCGATCCGGGAGATCTCCTGGAGCCGGCCGGAGTCGTCGGTGAGGTGGGCCTGTCCCGTGCTCGGCCGCAGTACGCCGGCCAGGATGCGCAGCAGCGTCGACTTCCCCACCCCGTTCACGCCCACGATCCCGAGGCTGGTCCCCGCAGGTACGTCGAGGTCGACATCGCGCAGCACCTCACGCTCGCCCAGACGGGCCCCGACCCCGCGCAGCCGCAGCACCGGCCCCGCGCCGCCGCGCCCACTCATCGCTCACCACCGAACCGGTAGCGGCTCCGGCCCATCAGCAGCAGGAAGAGCGGTGCACCGACGACGCCGGTGACCACCCCCAGCGGGATCTCCTGCGGTCGGGCCACCATCCGCGCGAGCACATCGACCCACAGCAGGAAGAGCCCGCCGCCCAGCGCCGCGACCGGGAGCACCACCCGGTGCCGGGCCCCGACGAGCAGCCTGGCGGCGTGCGGCACGATCAGGCCGACGAACCCGATCCCGCCGCTCACCGCGACCAGCACCCCGACCAGCACCGAGAGGCCGACGAACAGGGCGCCGCGCAGCGCCGCGACGTTGACGCCGAGCGCTGCCGCGGTCTCCGGCCCGGCGGCGAGCGCGTCCAGCCACCGGTGCAGCGCCAGCATCCCGGCGGCAAGCACGAGACCGACGATCGCAGGCACCCACAACTTCTCCCAGCTGGCGCCGCCGACGCTGCCGAGCATCCAGAACATCACCGAGTTCGCGGCCCGCGGGTCGTCGCTGGCGAAGACCAGGAAGGAGGCGATCGCGGAGAGCCCCGAGGAGAGCACCACCCCGGAGAGCACCAGCCGGATCGGGGTCAGTCCGCCCTGCGCGGTCGCCACCAGCCAGACCAGCAGCGCTGCCCCGATCGCTCCGAGCAGGGCACCGGTCGAGACCGCGTAGATCCCGAAGCCGACCAGGGCGCCGGTGGTGATCGCCGCCGTCGCCCCCACGGCTGCACCGGAGCTGATGCCGAGCAGGAACGGGTCGGCCAGCGGGTTGCGTACCAGGGTCTGCATGCCGGCGCCGGCGACGGCCAGCCCGGCGCCCACGACGAGCGCCATCAGCGCGCGCGGCAGCCGCAGCTCCCACACGATCACGTCCCATCTCCCGGTGGCCTCCCCCTCGAGCCGGTCGGTGACCGTGGCGACGACCTCGGTCAGCGGGATGTGCTCGGAGCCGAACGCCAGGGACGCCACCACGCTCATCGCCGAGGCGAGCAGCAACCCGGCCACCAGCGGTAGGAACGGGACGCGTCGTCTCCCGGCACGAGCACGGGCGCGAGCACGGGCACGGTCTTCCACGGCGGTCGGCCTCTCAGGTCCTCTGGACCCTGGTCGCGAGGGCCGTGACGTACATCTGAGCCGACAGGTTTTCGGACTCGGGTTCACCCGGCGAGGCCGCCTTCCCAGGGACTCGTCCCCAGTGGCTTCTCAGCATCGCCGTCGCCCTCACCGCTGCGCGCCAGTCCCGGATTCACACCGGAGTTCCCTGGCATCCATCAGGATGCGTTCGACTCGGCGCCGAGGCTAGCACGGGTCGCCGAACCGGTGCCGGGGATGTTTCCGACGACACGGCGAAGCACAAGATCTAGGAAGTTGCATTGGTGTAATTCCCGCATATAGTGGTCCTCGCAGCTGGTTCTCCTTCCTCGGCGACGGGGCGGGAGAGGCAAGAGGGAACCCGGTGTGAGTCCGGGACTGCCCCGCAGCGGTGAGTGGGAACGACCGCCGTCACGAAGCACTGGGAGCAAGCCATGCTCCTGGGAAGCGACGGCCACTAGGACCGAGCACGATGACGCCCACGAGTCCGAAGACCTGCCAGTGCCCACCTCATGGTGGGGTCCGCGACCTCGAGGGAAGGTCAGGGGATCGAGCGTACGACGCCGTCCTCTCCTGCCCCGGCACGGATGCACGAGACATCCAGCGGGCCGCGGGGCCCGCCTGAACAAGGGGGCATGGGGCTTGATCGACACCGAGGGTCTACCGATCCGCACGGAGAAGTCGGCGTACGTCTTCGACTATCCGATGGCCGAGGACCTGGCCAAGAAGCAGCGGAGCATCTTCTGGACGGCCGAGGAGATCCCGGTCGAGAACGACAAGCAGGACTTCCTGGTCAACATGACCGACGCCGAGCAGGCCGCGGTCAAGACGACGCTGAAACTGTTCACCATCTACGAGCTGATCCTCGGCGGCGAGGTGTGGGGCGACCGGCTCTTCCACTCCTTCCCGCGGCCTGAGGTCCAGATGATGACCAACGCCTTCTCGTTCGCCGAGCTGAACATGCACGCGCCGTTCTACGCCAAGCTCAACAAGACCCTGATGATCGACACCGAGGAGTTCTACGACTCCTACAAGAACGACCCGGTGCTGGCCGAGCGGATCGCCTTCGTGTGGGACGCGATCGCCGACGAGGACCTGCTCTACGCGCTGAGCGTCTTCACGCTGATGGAGAACTGCGTCCTCTACTCCAACTTCGCCTTCCTCAAGCACTTCCAGTCCGGCGGGAAGAACCTGCTGCAGAACGTGATCAGCGGCATCAACTTCTCCGCCCGCGACGAGAACCTGCACGCCACCGGCGGCGCCTGGCTGTTCAACACCACCCTGGACGAGTACGCCGCCACCGTCCCGGCCGACAAGTTCGAGGCCGAGCGCTCCGACCTGTTCGAGCGCGTCCGCGGCGTCGCCGAGCACCTCTACGCCCACGAGGCCCGGATCGTCGAGATGCTCTTCGCCCACGGGCCCATCACCGGCATCGACCAGGCCGACCTGGAGGCCTTCGTGAAGTCCCGGGTCGACATGACGCTGGAGAACATGCGGATGGAGCCGCTGTTCGGGGTCGAGGACAACCCGATCGCCGAGTGGTTCTACAGCGGCATCAACGGCACCCAGTTCCACGACTTCTTCCAGGTCACCGGCAACGAATACAACCGCAACATCGGCGAGACGGAGTTCAGCTTCTAATGAGTAACAGCCTGATGAGTGACAACAGCTGGGAAGCACTCTCCGCCGAGCGCAAGGCGCTGCAGGCTTCGGGCACCGTGCCCGCCTTCATGACCACCGCGGGCTACGCGATGTTCAAGGCCAAATACACCGTGGCCGACCAGAGCGTCCGGGAGCGCTACGAGACCATCGCGGCCACCGCCGGCGACCTCGCCGACGAGATGTACCCCCGCGAGGACGGCGTCTCCTGGCAGGAGCCGTTCTTCGAGGCGATCTGGAACGGCTGGCTCTCGCCGTCGACGCCGGTGCTCTCCAACCTGGGCACCGACCGCGGCCTGCCGGTCTCGTGCGAGGGCTCCTACGTGGAGGACTCGGTCTGGGGCTTCTACGAGACCCTCAAGGAGGCGGCGATCCTGTCGCAGAACGGGTTCGGCACCTCGGCCTACCTCGGCGACGTCCGGCCCCGGGGCGCGAAGTTCTCCGACAACGGCAAGGCCAACGGCGTGGTCCCGGTCTTCTGCAACTTCGTGGAGATGACCAACCAGATCAGCCAGGGCGCCACCCGGCGCGGCTCCTGGGCGGGCTACCTGCCGGTGGACCACCCGGACTTCTACGAGCTCGCCGACCTGATCTTCCGCGAGCCGGCCAACAAGAACATCGGCTGGATCTTCAGCCAGGCGTTCATCGACCGGATGCTGGCCGGCGACAAGGACGCGCTCGAGCGCTACCAGCGGGTGCTGAAGATCCGGGTGGTGCTCGGCAAGGGCTACATCTGGAAGGTCGACACCGTCAACGCGGCCCAGACCGAGTCCTACAAGGCCAACGGGCTGGAGAACAAGGCCTCCAACCTGTGCTCGGAGATCACCCTCTTCTCCGACGAGGACCACTCCTACACCTGCGTGCTCTCCTCGCTGAACCTGTCGACCTATGACGAGTGGAAGGACCAGGACACGGCGTACGTCGCGACCGTCTTCCTGGACGCGGTCGCCGAGGCGTTCCTGCGCAAGGCCCGCACGATCCGTGGTCTGGAGCGGGCGGTGCGCTACACCGAGAAGGCCCGCAGCCTGGGGCTCGGCGTGATGGGCTACCACGACTACCTGCAGAAGCAGCGGGTGCCGTTCGAGTCGGACAAGGCGGCGGCGCTCAACAAGGACATCTTCGAGCGGATCTCGTCGAGCGCGGACGCCGCGTCGAGGTGGATGGGCTCGGCCGCGGGCATCCCGGAGTGGTGCGTCGGGCGGCGCAACTCCCACCTGATGGCGATCGCGCCGACGATGAGCACCGCGGTGATCGTCGGCGGCACCAGCCAGGGCATCGAGCCGTACGTCGCCAACGTCTGGAACCAGACCACCTCGGCCGGTGAGATGCCGCGAGCCAACCAGAACCTCGTCGAGGTGATGAAGGAGCGCGGCGTCTACGACCAGGAGCACATCTCCGACATCATCGACAACGGCGGTTCCGTGCAGCACGTCACCTGGCTCGACGAGCACGAGAAGGACGTCTTCAAGACCGGCTACGAGATCGACCAGGAGATCCTGCTCGCCCGGGCCTCGGACCGCCAGGCCTACATCGATCAGTCGCAGTCGCTGAACCTGTTCTTCCAGGCCGACGCGACGCCTCAATACATCAGCAAGATCCACAAGCTCGCGCTGCTCGACCCGAACATCAAGAGCCTGTACTACCTGCGCTCGCGGGCCGGGATCCAGGCCAGCAAGCAGACCCGCACCAACTGACCCAGTTCGACGGAGAGGCATGAGCATGAACGAGAACCCGACCACTGAGGCCACCGACGCCATCGACGACCTGACCTGGGACGACTGGAGCGACGCCGCGGTCTGTGCGATCGAGAACGGCCCGGACTGCGAGGCCTGCGAAGGATGAGCGACTCGGCCCTCGGGCGGCCGACGCTGACCGTATGCCGCGGTTGCTGCTGCGGGTCCGAGCGAAAGTCGCCCGGGGTGGACCACGCGGCCGTGCTCACGACGCTGAACGCGGCGGCCGGGGAGTCGGCGACGGTACGCGTCGCCGACTGCCTCGGCCCCTGCGAGCGCGCCGATGT
>NZ_JBHVGB010000267.1:0-5110 GCF_042801335.1 Nocardioides sp. NPDC057577
ACCGACGGGATCGCCCGTCGGTCGAGCCGCCGGAGCCGCTAGGCCGAGGCGTGTCGAGACCAACACGGTCGCCTATGCGTCCGTCTTCTCCAGGGCCTCGTTCTCTTCCCGAGCCTGCGTACGCGCGGAGGCGATCAGGCTGGTGGTCACGGTGACGGCGAGGATGCCGACGATGACCACCAGGGAGAGCCAGGTCGGGATGACCGGGACGCTGTCCCAGCGACCGTGGGCCCAGTGCAGGCCGAGCTTGACGCCGATGAAGGCGAGGATCGCGGCCAGACCGTAGGAGAGGTGGACCAGCTTGGACAGGGCACCCTCGAGCACGAAGTAGAGGGCACGCAGGCCGAGCAGCGCGAACGCGTTGGTGGCGAAGACGAGGTAGGGGTCGCCGGTGATGCCGTAGACCGCCGGCACCGAGTCGACCGCGAAGACGATGTCGGTGGCGAAGATGGCGAGCACCACGATGGCCATCGGCTTGAGGCCGATCTTGCGGCCGATGCGTACGGCGAGCATCTCCTCGGGGTCGACCTTCTGGTCGTGGCCCTGGAGCGCCTCGGTGAAGATCTTCGCCGCGGTGATCAGCAGGATCGCGCCGAAGATCAGGAAGACGATGTCCCACTGGGAGAGCGCCGCGGCACCCAGCGCGATGAAGATGCCGCGCAGCACGAGCGCGCCGACGATGCCGAAGAGCAGCACCTTCTGCTGCAGGTGCCGTGGCACCGCGAAGGCCGCGAGCAGCAGCATGAAGACGAAGAGGTTGTCGACGCTGAGCGACTTCTCGACGATGTAGCCGGTGTAGTACTCGAAGCCGGTCTGGCTTCCGTGGGCGTTCCAGACCCAGACGCCGAAGGCGAGCGGAAGTGCGATGTAGAACGCCGACCAGCCCAGCGCCTCCTTCATGGAGACCTCGTGCGGGCGCCTGGTCAGGATGAAGTCGAGGGCGATCAGCACCACGACGGCGGCGATGGTCACGGCCCACAGGGTGGGCGTGGCAATGGTATCGAGCATGCGGGTTCCTCAGGCGTGTCGATGAACGTCTGAGGTCTCCCTCACCCCGGATCGGGGTGTCATTCCGGGACGGTGTCGGCACCGACGTACTGACCGGAATGAGCTTGGTGAGGTACTCCCCTCGAGGTAAAGCGTATCGGTATCGTCGAAGGGGTTCGCAATCGGCTCTCTCACGAGAGGATGTCGGGATGACGACGGAGTCCGTGCCTTCCCTGATCGATGACCTCGCCGCCGGTGTCTCCGAGGTGGTGACCGATGAGCTCTCGCGGCTGGCGGCCTCGACCGACCGGTCCGGATCGGTCGCCGCCGGTCTGCCGGTGGCGGTGGTGAGGGCGCACAGCGTCGCGGACGTCCAGGCGGCGATGCGGATCGCCTCGGCGCACCGGGTGCCGGTCGTCCCGCGCGGCACGGGCACCGGGCTGGCCGGGGGAGCGGTGGCCGGCCCGGACCGCCTCGTCATCGACCTCTCCGCGATGGACCGCATCCTCGAGCTCGACCCGGTCGACGAGATCGCAGTCGTCGAGCCCGGTGTGCTCACCGCCCGGCTCGACGCGGCCGCTGCCGAGGTCGGGCTGCGCTACGCCCCCGATCCGGCCTCGGCCGCGATCTGCACGATCGGCGGCAACGTCGCCACCAACGCCGGCGGCCTGCGGTGCGTGAAGTACGGCGTGACCCGGGAGGCGGTTCTGGGCCTCGACGTCGTCCTCGCCGACGGCACCCTGATCCACACCGGGCGCCGCACCATGAAAGGCGTCGCCGGACTCGACCTCACCGCCCTCTTCGTGGGCTCGGAGGGCACCCTGGGGATCGTCGTCGGCGCGACCCTGCGGCTCAAGCCGCGGCCGGTCTCGACGTTGACGGCGTCGGCTGCGTACGCCTCGGTGGCGGCGGCCGCTCGCGCCTGCGCCGAGATCGCGGCCGCCCGGCGGCTGCCCTCCATGCTGGAGCTCGTCGACCGGCGCTGTCTCGAGGCCATCGACCGGTTCGCGGGCACCTCCTATGCCTCCCGTGGGGACGCCCTGGTGATCGCCCAGGCCGACGGGCCCGCGGCGGAGACCGAGATCGTGGCGATTGCGGCCGTCCTCGGCAAGGAGGCCACGTGGGTCGAGCACGGTGTCGACGAGGAGTCCTCCGAGCGCCTCGTCGCGACCCGTCGCCAGATCCTGCCGGCCATCGAGACCGAGGGGGCCTTCTTCATCGAGGACATCTGCGTGCCCCGGTCCCGGCTCGCCGAGGCGGTCGAGCGGATCTCCGAGATCTCGGACCGGCACGGCGTACGCATCTACACCATCGCCCACGCCGGCGACGGCAACCTCCACCCGGTCATCGGCTGGGACCCCTCGCCTTCCGACGTCCCCGGTGTCATGCCGCCCGCGGAGACCGCGGCCGGGGACGAGATCTTCGCCCTCGCCCTCGAGCTCGGTGGCACCACCACCGGGGAGCACGGTGTCGGCCGGCTCAAGCAGAAGTGGCTCGAGCCCGAGCTCGGCGCCGATTCCATCGACGTGCAGCACCGGATCAAGGCGGCGCTGGATCCGCTGGGGATTCTCAATCCTGGTGTCGGGTTCTGACCAGTCCCATGACACCCTTGCCCCGTGCGTGTCGGAATTGCTGCTGTCGTTCTGTGTCTCGGTCTTGCGGTCACCCTGATCGCCTGTGGCGGCGAACCGGAGGCGGCCAGCCCCACCTCGACTCCGAGTGCGGCGACCGTCGTGACCGCCATCAAGGGTGCCGACGGCACTTCCGCGACCGCGGGCGGCTACACGCTCGGTGACGTCAGCCTGCCCGCCGAGGCGGGCACCCCGGGGAAGGTGAGCTTCACGATCACCAAGGACGGCGACCCGGTCACCGACTACATCGAGGAGCAGACCAAGGACCTCCACCTCTACGTCGTACGCGACGACCTGGAGGTCTTCCGGCACCTGCACCCGACTCAGGGTGAGGCCGGTGCCTGGTCCGGCGACCTGACGCTGCCCGCGGGCGGCAACTATCGCGTGGTCGTCGAGTTCGCGGCCCGGACCCCCGACGGCAAGGGGGAGCAGGCGATGCTCGGTGCCACGGCGAAGGTCGCGGGAGCGGCCGAGGTGGACGTACCCGGCTCCGACGACGGCACCGTGATCGCCGCGCTGGAGGAGACCCCGAAGCCCGGGATCGACCAGGAGATCGGCGTCCTGATCTCCGACCCGGCGGGCAAGCCGGTCAACCTCGGCACCTATCTCGGCGTCTATGCGCACGTGACCGCGTTCAGCCGCGAGACCGGTGAGGTGATCCACCTGCACCCCCTCGGCGGCCCCGAGAACGGTGAGGACGGCACCCGCCTCGGCATCCACGTGAAGCCGCCGAAGGCGGGTGACTACGTCTTCTTCGTGCAGGTACGTGTCGACGGGATGATCCACACGCTCCGGCTCCCGGTCATTGTCTGAGAGTCACTGTCCGACGCTGAACTTCACCAGCGCCAGCGGGCTCTCGAACTCGCCCAGCCGCAGCCCGACGGTCGCCTCCCAGACGCCGCCCTTGGGCAGCACGACGTCCGCCTCCCAGGTGCCGGCGGCGACCGTCTTCAGGGCCAGGCTGCCCAGGTCGACGTCGCCGGACCTCAGCTTGGCGGTCGGGACCGCCGCCGCCTCGACGGGCTCGCCGGCCGCGTCCTGGATCTGCAGCCGGAGCACGTTCGGGCCCGGGCCCGCCGGGGTCAGCGTCGCGTAGACCCGGTGGTCCTCGCCCAGCTCCGCGACCTGGGTGTTGGTCTGCGCCACCGCGACCGATCCGGTCCCGGCCGAACCGGCACCCGCCTGCGGCGGCTGGTCGACCAGGAAGCCGGTGACGCCGAGGACGACGATGAGCACGCCCGCCTCCATCAGCACCGCTCGGCGCAGCATCGAGCCGGCCTCGACGGTGTCGTCGTGGCCGGCCGCCTGACGGACGCGGGGGAGCACCAGCAGCCGGTTGCCTGCCGCCATCACGGCGACCGCGACGACCAGGGCGATCTTGGTCATCAGCAGCGTGCCGTACGTGCTGTTGAGCAGGTTGTCCCAGGACCCGAGGATCCGCCAGCCCATCAGCACGCCCGAGACCGCGAGGGCGGCCAGGGACACGGCGGCGAGGGTGGAGAACCGGGTGACGATCTCGGCCGCGACCGCGCCGCGCCGGGTGATCAGCGGCAGGGTCAGCGCGAGACCGACGAGGCCGCCGAGCCAGAGCGCGCCCGCGACGAGGTGGATGACATCGGTGCCGGTGACCAACCAAGCGGGTACGACCGCGCGGGAGTGGCCCACGAACGCCGGGGAGCAGATCGCGACCAGCCCCGCGGCCGCGGCCAGGCGGGGTCGCTCGCGCAGCGCGAGCGCGGCCGCGATGCCGAGGATCCCCACCAGCGCGCTGAGCCACTCCTTGCCGACCGAGGCCGGCGACCAGGCGTCGAAGGTGAGCATCGCCCCGGGTCCGCTCTCGCTCTGCAGCGCGCCGCTGGCCGGGGCGAGCGCGACCAGCGCGACCACGGCGACCATGCCGGCGAGTATCTGCAGGCGCTGTACCCGCGCGATCGCGCGGTCGGGGACGCGGTGCTCGCCCACGATCACGGCGCGGAACCAGACCAGGCCCACGACCAGCAGCAGCGCTGCGTACTGGACGAACTGGAGCGCGCCGTGGATCACCGCCGTCGCCCGGGACGGCTCTGTGGACGGGGGTGGCGCGACGCTGAGGCTCGGGGCGCCGACCGCGAAGGTCAGCGAGCCCGAGATCGGGTGGCCGTCGGCCGACACCGCGCGCCAGGCGACGACGTAGGTGCCGTCGCCGAGGCTGCTCGCCTCCGCGAGCGCGACCTGCATCTCGGTGCCGCTTGCGGTCGCCTCGGAGGTGACCTCCTGGCCCTTCGCGTCGTAGACGGTCACGCCCGCCGGGGGCAGCGTCACGGCCTCGTCGAAGGTGAAGGTGATCGTCTCCGGCGCCTGTTCCAGGACCGCCCCCTCCTCGGGGTCGGTGCCGATGAGCGTCGCGTGCGCCTGGGCGGGGGAGGTGCTGAGCAGGACGGCGTACGCAGCGGCAGCGAGCGCCACCAGCAGCCGCCCCAGGGCGCGCCGGCCCGGCCGGTCGAGGCCGGGCC
>NZ_JBHVGB010000268.1:0-4984 GCF_042801335.1 Nocardioides sp. NPDC057577
GGTCAGGATGAGCCGACTCGGCCCGATCTGATCAGATATCGCGGAACGCGGTGATGTTCGCGCCGAGCTGGTTGAGCCGCTCGGCGAGATCCTCGTAGCCGCGGGCGATGACGTAGGTCGAGCGGAGCACCGAGGTGCCCTTCGAGGCGAGCATCGCGAGCAGCACGACGACGGCCGGACGCAGCGCCGGCGGGCAGACGATCTCGGTGCCGGAGAAGTGGGTCGGGCCCTCGATCATCACCCGGTGCGGGTCCATGAGCGTGACGTTGCCGCCGAGCTTGTTGAGCTCGGTCAGGTAGATCGCCCGGTTCTCGTATACCCAGTCGTGCAGCAGCGTCTGACCCTGCGCCACCGCCGCGATCGCGGCGAAGAACGGCAGGTTGTCGATGTTGAGACCGGGGAAGGGGAGCGGGTGGATCTTGTCCAGCGGCGCGTGCAGCACCGAGTGCTTGGAGGTGATGTCGACCAGGCGGGTCTTGCCGTTGAGCGCCAGATATTCCTCGGAGAGGGTGTAGTTGAAGCCCATCTCCTCCAGCGTCGCCAGCTCGATCTCCATGAACTCGATCGGGACCCGCTTGATGGTGATCTCGGAGTCGGTGACGATCGCGGCGGTGAGCAGCGACATCGCCTCGATCGGGTCCTCGCTCGGCGCGTAGTCGACGTCGACGTCGATGACCTCGCGGCCGGTGACGCGCAGCGTGGTGGTGCCGATGCCCTCGACCTCGACGCCCAGCTTCTGCAGGTAGAAGCAGAGGTCCTGGACCATGTAGTTGGACGAGGCGTTGCGGATCACCGTGGTGCCCGGGTGCAGCGCGGCAGCCATCAGGGCGTTCTCGGTGACGGTGTCGCCGCGCTCGGTCAGCACGATCGGGCGGCCCGGCTGGATCTCCCGGTTGACGCTCGCGTGGTAGGCGCCGTCGGTGGCCTTGACCTCGAGGCCGAAGGGGCGCAGGGCCGACAGGTGCGGCTCGACGGTGCGGGTGCCGAGGTTGCAGCCGCCGGCGTAGGGCAGCTCGAAGACGTCCAGGCGGTGCAGCAGCGGGCCGAGGAACATGATCACCGAGCGAGTCCGGCGCGCGGCGGCTTCGTCCACCGCGTCGAGGCGCAGCTCCTTCGGCGGCACGATCTCGAGGTCGTTGTCGTCGTTGAGCCAGCGGGTCTGCACGCCGATCGAGTTGAGCACCTCGATGATGCGGTTGACCTCTTCGATGCGCGCGACCTTGCGCAGCGTCGTACGGCCGCGGTTGAGGAGCGAGCCGACCAGGAGGGCGACCCCGGCGTTCTTCGAGGTCTTGACCGTGATCTCACCGGAGAGCTTCGTCGGACCGGTGACGCGCAGGTGCGTCGGGCCGGCCCCGATGTCCACGAGGGAGGAGTCCAGAGCGGCGCCCACCCGGGCGATCATCTCCAGCGACAGGTTCTGTTGCCCCTGCTCGATGCGGTTGATCGCGCTCTGACTGGTGTTGAGAAGATCGGCGAGCTGTGCCTGGGTGAGGCCCTTGTGCTTGCGCGCATCGCGAATCAGGTTCCCGATACGACCTTTGTATCCGTCGGTCATGGTGCACCACCGTAACTCATATATGAGATAAGCCTGGATTCCCCGCGAAGTGTCGGCGTTTCGTTTCGTGACTGTTGCCTGCGGCCCCAACGGCCACCATGTGCAACATCTCGTACGCCGGGTGACAGGATGCCACCATGCGCGCGACGACGATCCATGGGGTGGGCGACATCCGCTTCACCCAGGTACCCGATCCTGCTCTCACGAAGTCCACCGACGCAATCGTCAAAGTGGTGGGTTCCTGCATCTGCGGCTCCGATCTGTGGAACTACCGCGGCTCCAACGGCGACATCGAGGAGCCGCGCACCATCGGCCACGAGTGCATCGGCGTGATCGAGGAGGTCGGTGCCGACGTACGCGACTTCAAGGCCGGCGACTTCGTGATCGTCCCCTTCGACCACTGCGACAACACCTGCCCGCACTGCCTGGCCGGAGTCCAGTCGGTCTGCGTGAACCTCGGCTTCACGGTCAGTGGCCAGAGCGAGTACGCCTTGGTCAACCAGGCCGACGGCTCGCTGGTCAAGCTCGGCGAGACTCCCGACCCGACGATGTACCCCGACCTGCTCGCGCTCACCGACGTGATGGCCACCGGCTGGCACGCAGCGGTCATGTCGGGTCTCGGCACCGGCGCCAAGGGCGGGACTGCGGTCGTGGTCGGTGACGGCGCGGTCGGCCTGTGCGGCGTGCTGGCTGCTGCCCAGCTCGGCGCCGAGCGGGTCGTGGCGATGTCGCGCCACGAGGCCCGCCAGGAGATCGCCAAGAAGTTCGGCGCCACCGACATCGTCGCCGCCCGCGGCAAGGAGGGCGAGGCGGCCGTACGCGAGCTCACCGGTGGCGTCGGGGCCGACTACGTCCTGGAGTGCGTGGGCACCGACCAGTCCTTCAAGACGGCCTCCAAGGTGGCCCGTCCCGGGGCGACCGTCGGGTTCGTCGGTGTCCCGCACGACGTCAACCTTCCGGTCAACGCTCTCTTCCGCACCAACGTCGGTCTCAAGGGCGGGATGGCGCCGGTGCGCCGCTACCTCCCCGACCTCCTGCGCCTGACGCTGGAGGGCACGATCAACCCCGGTCTGGTCTTCGACAAGGCGCTGCCGTTCGCGGAGGCCGCCGAGGGCTACCGCCTCATGGACGAGCGGCTCGCGACCAAGGTTCAGCTCACCTACTGAGCCACGCTGATCCCGGGCAGGGGATCGGCCGGGCGCCTCATCTGCAAGACTCGGTCGATGCCCCGCACCGACACCATGCGCCTGCGCCCGCTGTCACCGGGCGACGAACACGTCTTCGCCGACTGGGCACACGATGAGGAGTTCCGGGTGGCCAACGGCTGGCCGGAGCGCGACCGTGACGGTCACCTCCGCCACTGGCGCCGCTTGATCGATGCCCCACCGCCCGAGCTCATCAGGCTCGCGGTGGAGCTCGACGAGGAGGTCGTCGGCTACGCCGACATCCACGGACTGGCCCCCGACACCCGCGAGCTCGGCATCGCCATCGGCCCCAGCACACGCTGGGGCCATGGCCTCGGCCGGCGGGCCATCAAGACCGCGCTCACCTATGGCTTCTCCGTGCTCGACCTGACCCGGATCTGGGCCGAGACGCACGAGACGAACACTCGCGCCAAGAAGCTCTTCGGCACGACCGGCTTCATCGAGACCGGCCGCCACGGCTCCGACACCTACCGCGGCGAGGACGTCAGCCTCGTCCAGTACGCCGTCGAGCGCCCCTACTGACCCCCGCCGTCGGCCGGATCAGCCGGCGATGCGTACGGCCTTCTCGCCGGGGTAGCCCTCGGGGAGGAGCATGGTGCCGTCCTGGTGGCGGTAGAGGACCTGCCAGTGCCAGTAGAGGTCGTACGCAGCGGGGGACCGCTTCATCTGCTCGGCGTAGGCGCTGACGGCGGCCACGTAGCGGTCGGAATGGTTGTAGGACCACAGCGCTCCGGCCATGTCGCCCGGAGCACCGTTGTTGGCGAGCATGCGTCCGGCGGCCATGATCGCATCGGCGGGGTCGTTGATGTCGCCGCCGGCGCCGTACTGGGCGAAGGTCGAGGGTAGGAACTGCATCGGGCCCTGGGCGCCCGCGGTGCTGGTGCCACGGATGCGGCCCATGCGGGTCTCGACCAGGTGGACGGCCGCGAGGTACTCCCACGGCGTCCCGGTCGCCTGCTGCGCCTTGCGATAGAGCGGGTGCAGCTCCTCCGGCATCGGCGGCGTCAGGATCCTCCAGTCCGGGAGCTCGGGCTGAGGGTCGGTCATGACCATGAGCTCTCGTGCCGCGGCGATGTCCGCCGTGAGCTGGGTGCGATCGGCGCGGCCGAGCGCGCCCATAACCGAGTCGGCCTTCGCCTTCGACCCGCGGGCGAGGTCGCGTGCGGTCGTCTGCTCGAACAGCGCGGCCTCGCGTACGTCCTCGGCTCCTGGCTTCCCACCGGCGACCGTCGCCATCGCCTGGGTGAGGCGATCTGCCAGTGGCACCGACGCATCGTCGAGCGGGACCGTCGCCGGTGACGTGCCCGGCGAGGACGGGCTGGGCGAGGACCGGACGGTCGAGGAAGCCGACGGAGTGCCGGCCGGATCCGAGGACGGCTCACCGCCACAGCCGGCGACGAGCGCCAGGGCTGTGGCGGTGGCCAGGGCAGCGAGCCGGGTGCGCACCCGATCGACGCTACCCGACGGTCACTGCGCGCCGCTCTGCCCGATGATGGCCGCGAGCTCGGCCGGCTTGGTCAGCTGCGGCCAGTGCCCCGTGGGCAGGTCGATGAAGGTCGTGTCCTTGTGCTTCGGGATGGCGGCGACCGACTCGGTGCCGTCGGCGATCCACTCCTTCAGATCCGCGGCAGTGTATTCGGGGCAGACGAACACCGCCGGGACCGAGTAGCGACGTTCGTCACCGAGCTCGAAAGGCTCGGAGGTCAGGTTGGCGGGGGAGGGCCGCAGCAGTGCCTCGAAGGCGGCGCGGTCGAGGTCGCGCACGTCGGCCTCGTCGAACTCCTCCCAGGGCACCGGCGGCAGGTCGGCGCCGTCGGTCGGAAAGTTCTTGGCCGGGATCATCCCCGGCTCCGCCGGCCAGCCGCCGACGTAGACCACCGCGGCGACCTTGTCGACGCGCGCATCGAGAGCCGCACCGGCGACGGCACAGCCCATCGAGTGGCCGACGAGGATCACCGGCGCGGCCGACTCGTCGATGGCAGCCACGACGGCGGCGACCTGGTCGGCGACGTGCACGCCGGACCGGTCGGTCTCGGCCGACTCGAGGCCGGGCAGGGTGAGCGGCCGCGGGGTGTGGCCGGCGTCGGTCAGATGGGGGACGACGAGGTCCCATGAGGAGGCATCCAGCCAGAGGCCGGGTACGAGAACGATGTCCATGAAGCGATCCTCTTCCTGATTGCGGACGATCTACTTCCGCCACCCGGACCAATCTGAAATTTCC
>NZ_JBHVGB010000269.1:0-4958 GCF_042801335.1 Nocardioides sp. NPDC057577
GCCTCTCGGCTCTCCCCGCCCTGTTTCTCGGCGTGTGATCGACTAGAACACCGCGGCCACGGCGCTGGTCAGCGCGTCACCGATGCTGTCCAGCAGACCGCCCTCGTCCTCCTCGGCCGGAGCGTCCTCGGTCGCCTCGTCAGCAGGCTCCTCGGTCGTCGGCCGCGCAGCCGGGGACTCCGACTCGCTCGGCGTCGCCTCGGGCTCCGCCGGCTCCTCAGCAGGAGCCTCAGCGGCGTCGTCGCCACCCGGGAGGATGTCGTCCAGGCCCGGCAGCAGCGGCGAGTTCTCCTCGGACGGCTGCTCATCGGCAGGAGCGTCCTCGGCCGGGGCCTCCGGCGACCCCGGCTTGTCGGCCGGAGCGTCGGACTTGTCCTCGCCCGGCGTGTTCGAGCGAAGAGTCGCATTTCCGTCGTCGCCCCGAGGCTGAGCGTCAGGGTCTCGGGCCGGGTCACTCGGCGCCGACTGGTTGCCATCGCCGTCCTCAGCCGTGACCGTAACGGTCGAATCCTGGCCGAGCAGGCACCCAACCCTCATGGAAGTGGCGCCCGGTTCCGAGCGCTGCGGGAGGCAGAGAATGCCGCCCTGCACTCGAACGATGTAGACGATCTCGCCCTGCGGCGTCTTGTCGTCCTCGTCAGTCGATGCCGACCAAGAGACGTCAAAGCCCAGTGCCGAGGCGTTGTCCACCTTGACGTTCTGCGGCACCGTCGGCGCGATCTTCGTGGTCTTACCAGTGGCCCCAGCAGACTGGTCAGACTCGTTGCCCGCACCATCGACGGCCGTCACGGTGTAGGTGTACTCCTTGCCTGCCTCCAAGCCCGTGTCCTCGTAAGAGGTGTCATTGACCGGGCCGACCAGCTTGCCGTTGCGGTAGAGGTTGTAGGTGACGTCGTCGACGCCGTTCTCGTTGTCCTCGGACTCCGACCAGCTTACGTTCAGCGTGCTGTCGCTCGGGTCGCCCGCCTCGACCGTCACGTCCTGAGGAATCTGCGGAGCCGTGACGTCCATGACGCAGTCGATCTCGTTGCTGTCCTGGGACTCGTTGCCAGCCTTGTCGGTCGCGGTGACCGAGAAGGTGTAGGTGACACCCGCATCGAGGCCGGTGAAGGTCGCTGCGGTGTCCTCGGTGCGACCCGGGTTTCCGGCGTCCGGCGACGAGGTAACCGTGTAGTGGGAGATCCCGCTCTTGTCCTGCGCCTTGGACCAGTCGATCTTCACGGAGGTGTTGGTCAGCACATCGCAACCGCTGAGAGTCACCGGGTCGGGAGCATTCTCGTCCTCGGGGTCGCCGGGGCCGGGGTCCTCGCCACAGATCGGCAGATCCGGGAAGAGCTCGCACAGCGGCGGCTCCGGCTCCTCGGTCGGCGGATCGGTGGGATCCGTCGGCGGGGTGGTCGGCGGCTCGGGCTCCTGGCACTGGGTCAGGTCCGGGCGGATCTCACAGATGTCCACACCGGCGCCCGGCGGACGAGTGTCCTCGCAGGCGCTCGGGTCGAGCTCACAGGTGGGCGTGCTGCCCGAGGGCACGTTGCCCGCGGGGATGAAGGTCACACCGGTGTTGGCCGCCGGGACGATGTCATCGTCGACGACCTCCGGCTCGTCGGAGTCCTTCTCCGACGGCTTGTCGTCGGGCTCGAGAGTGTCCGACTCTCCAGGGAGCGCAGTCTCCCCGGTTTCAGGATTCTTTGTCGGCGAGCTCTCCGGGTCACCGCCGTTGACGGTGCAAGAGAACAAGACGAGAAGCAGGATCAAGATGATCGCGCCTATGACGATCCCGCCGATTGTGCGGTTTCGCGCAGTGGTTTCCATACCGAGGATGTCCCTCCCAAGATCAACGCCGAAAGGACGGTCCGACCTTGTTACCCGTGGGTCGCCGTCCAGCTAGGGCATTGAATCGCTTTACCAATGACCGGCACAACGACATAAGCCCGAGTTTGCTATGCCGTGTGCCACAACGTTTTCCGAATCGGGACCATTGGCCTGTCCCCGGCGTGTCGATCAGCCGATGGAGTTGCCCGCAGAACCGAGATGCTGGGCACCCTCGACGACCCGAGTGGCCATACCGGCCTCAGCGAGCTTGCCCCACGCGCGAGGATCGTACTGCTTCTTGTTTCCGACCTCGCCGTCGACCTTCAGAACGCCGTCGTAGTTGGCAAGCATGTGGCCGGCGACCGGGCGGGTGTAGGCGTACTGGGTGTCGGTGTCGATGTTCATCTTGACCACCCCGTAGGAGACCGCCTCGGCGATCTCCTCGGCGCTCGAGCCGGAGCCGCCGTGGAAGACGAGGTCGAACGGCTTCGAGCCGGCGGGCAGGCCGAGCTTGGCGACGACCGCGTCCTGGGCGTCGCGCAGGATCGAGGGACGGAGCTTGACGTTGCCCGGCTTGTAGACGCCGTGCACGTTGCCGAAGGTGAGCGCGGTCAGGTAGCCCTCGACGCCCAGCGCGTCGGCGGTCGCGATGGCGTCCTCGGGGGTCGAGTAGAGCTTGTCGTCGATCGCTCCGACGATGCCGTCCTCCTCGCCACCGACCACGCCGACCTCGATCTCGAGGACGATGTGGGCGGCCTTGGCGACCGCGAGCAGCTCCGAGGCGATCTGCAGGTTCTCCTCCAGCGGCACCGCCGAGCCGTCCCACATGTGCGACTGGAACAGCGGGGCCTCACCGCGCTGGACACGCTCGGCGGAGAGCTCGAGCAGAGGGCGTACGAAGCCGTCGAGCTTGTCCTTGGGGCAGTGGTCGGTGTGCAGCGCGATGTTGATGTCGTAGGACCTGGCGACCTCGGTCGCGTACGCGGCGAAGGCCACCGAACCGGTCACCATGTTCTTGACCGTGGGGCCGGAGAGGTACTCCGCGCCGCCCGTGGAGATCTGGATGATGCCGTCCGAGCCGGCCTCCGCGAAGCCGGCCAGTGCCGCGTTGAGCGTCTGCGACGAGGAGACGTTGATCGCCGGGAAGGCGAACCCCTTCTCCTTCGCGGTCGCGAGCATCTCGGCGTACTTCTCGGGGGTGGCGATGGGCATCTGGGGGTCTCCTTGAGATCCGTTGTCGACCGGGCGCTGGTGGCCAGCGTAATGCGCCCCCGACTACCCGTTACCAACGCTCGGTGTTGGATCGATCAAGCAGGACAACCGATCTGCCACCAGATCCGTATCCACGGGTGAGACTGATCTTGGAGGCATCATGGACTGGCAGGAAACCCTGGAACGGGCGATTCCCCAACCCCCGCCCACACACCCCGACCCGGCCGCGCTCGTGGCCGACGGGAAGAAGCTCGTACGCCGCCGGCGGCTCGCCGTTGTCGCCGGCACCGCCTTCGCGGTGGCCGCCGTGATCGGGATCGGCGCGGTCGTCGTCCCCTCGCGTGAGAGTGCCACCCCGAAGCCACCGATCGCGACGCAGTCGGAGGCCGACGAGGCGATCGCCTCCTACCCGACACAGCCGCCGCTGAGCGACGCCTCCCCACTCAGGTACGACTTCGACACGAAGGAGATCACCTTCCAGGACGGCTGGGAGGAGGCCGGCCGGATCGACCGCAAGGAGATCCGCCGACTCCTCGGAAGCGACTATTCCCAGCTGTTCCTCGCCGCGACCAACGGGGAGAAGACGGTCTACGCGAACTTCATGAACCCGACCGAGATCTCCTACGCCGACGCGTCTCGGACCGAGGGGAAGAATCTCAGCGAATGGGCCGAGGACGTGGCCGCACACCACGTCGAGCCCAGATGGTCGGTCGGCGGGTCGATCCGGGTCGGCGACGGCTGGACCGTCACGCGCGAGATCGACAACCCACTCGGCTATGACCTGCCCTGGGACTCGGAGGCAGCCGTCGCGGAGCGCGAGGGCATGGAGGTATGGATCCTCTTCACCGGTGACCGGCCAGCGGCCGGTGGCGGCGGTGAAGGCTACGGGGTGGCGTACGCCGCGTCGGGGCAGACCATCGAGGGATACATCGCTCACCGGAACAAGCAGATCGAAGCGGACCTGGCCGCGTCACCCGGCGGCTACAGCGCGGGCCTCTCCGAGGCGGTCGAGTTCGGGGACGGGTCGGAGCTGGTCCCGGCCGAGGACCGCGTGACGATCCTCGAGCAGGTTGCCAACCCAGATCTCGGAGACAAGTTCGCCGAAGGCGCCACCCGGTCCGCCGCCGCTCGGATCACCATCAAGGGGAAGGAAAAGGTCGCCATCGCTCGCGAGAAGGACGGCCTCACGCTCGTCTACACCGTCGAGGTGGCGGACGAACGTCGGTCCGAGGACCGCAGCACACGTTCTCTGGAGGACGTCCTGGCCATCGTCAAGGCCACCGAGACCGACGAAGAGTCGGGCGGGGGGTCGTTGTTCCCGTGAGCACACGCGATGAGGAGTTCTCCGGGTTCGTCGTGACGCGACGCCCGCACCTGCTGCGCACCGCCTATGCGCTGTGCGGCGACTGGCACCGGGCGGACGACTTGGTGCAGATGTCCCTGCTGAAGCTCTACGCGGCCTGGCGTCGGGTGGAGCCCGGGTCGGAGGAGGCGTACGTCCGGACGATCCTGGTCCGCGCCCACATCGACCAGACCCGGCGGCCGTGGTGGAAGCGGGAGCGGTCGGGCGATCTGCCCGAGCGGCCGGGTCCCGCGGAGCAGGTCGAGGAGCGGTCCGAGCTCTTCGACGCGCTCCAGGCGCTGCCCGAGATGCAGCGCAAGGTGGTCGTCCTACGTCACTGGCTGCAGCTGTCGGTCGCCGAGACCGCGCGGGAGCTGCGGATCAGCGAGGGGACCGTGAAGAGTCACTCCTCCCGCGGTCTGACCGCGCTGCGTGCCTGCCTGGAGTCGGGAGACGCCACCCGGACGTGACCGGACAGAGCAAGAACGGTCGGGCGGGCATGCCCCTGGCGCACCTAGCGTCAGGGGCATGCCCCAGGTCACCAACATAACCCCAACCACGCTGGACGGCTACATAGCCGATGAGAACAGCT
>NZ_JBHVGB010000270.1:0-4934 GCF_042801335.1 Nocardioides sp. NPDC057577
GTCCAGGACCGCGAAGCGGCCGGCGAAGCCGGCGCCCGCAGGGCGTCCTTGACGCCGGTCCAGATCGAGAAGACCCTCCAGGAAAGGGTCGGCGGCCCCGACGAGCCCCGCGACCGAGTCCGCGACCGAAGCAGATCAGCCCCGCACACGCCCCAACGTGATGCCCCCAAGGCATCACTAGATTCAAATTCGGGCTTGGACAAGCATCATCGAACGTTCCTAACGTGATGGTCACCACCTCCGCATCACCAACATCTTTGAAGGACGTGACTCGTGACCGAGTACAGCCCGACCGACCTGGCAGCCCAGCTCAAGAGTGGGCTCCTCTCGTTCCCGGTCACCCATTTCACCGAGGACCTCCAGTTCGACGAAGAGGGCTACCGCAAGCACCTGAGCTGGCAGGCCGAGTTCCCGGTCGCGGGCCTCTTCGCCGCAGGCGGCACGGGCGAGGGCTTCTCGCTGAACCCGGAAGAGACCGACCAGGTCGTACGCGCTGCCGTCGGCGAGGTCGCCGGAGCGGTGCCGGTGCTGGCGCCGGCGACGGGCAGCACCGCCAACGCGGTGGCGCAGGCGAAGGCGGCCGAGGCCGCGGGCGCCGACGGGATCCTGCTGATGCCGCCCTACCTCACCGAGGCGGGCCAGGCGGGTCTGGTCGAGCACGCGAGCCGGGTCTGCGAGGCGACCGGCCTCGGCGTCATCGTCTACAGCCGCGCCAACGCGGTGCTGCGCGACGAGGCCGTGGCACAGCTGGCCGAGCGCAACCCCACGCTGATCGGCTTCAAGGACGGCATCGGCAACATCGAGCAGATGACCCGCACCTACGCCCGGGTCGGCGACCGGCTCATCTACATCGGCGGCCTGCCGACGGCGGAGACGTTCGCGCTGCCGCTGCTCCAGCTCGGCGTGAGCACCTACTCCTCGGCGCTGTTCAACTTCGCGCCGCAGTGGGCGATCGAGTTCTACGATGCCGTACGTGCCCAGGACCGCGACGAGGTCTACCGTCGTCTCAACGAGTTCGTGATCCCCTACCTCGACATCCGGGACCGTACGGCCGGCTACGCCGTGTCGATCGTCAAGGCCGGTCTGGCCGCGATCGGCCGACCCGCCGGCCCGGTCCGCCCGCCGCTGACCGACCTGCGCGAGGACGAGGTCGCCGAGCTGCGCGACCTGATCGCCCGGATCTCCTGACCGGCCCGAGACCAGCAGAGACCGACCCGATAGGAAAGGGACCATGACCTACCGCTCGATCATCGCCGGAGCCGACTCCGAGCAGCCTGACGTCACCGCGGCCACGAGCGCCGCGGCGGAGGCCTTCGCCGGCTACCGCGCCACCTCCCCCGAAGCCCGGGCGGACTTCCTCGAAGCCGTCGCCGCCGAGATCGAGGGGGCCCGGGCCGAGATCGTCGAGGCCGCCGTCGCCGAGTCGCACCTGCCCGAGGGCCGGATCAGCGGCGAGGTCGGCCGCACGACCGGTCAGCTCCGGATGTTCGCCGGCGTCGTGCGACGCGGCGACCACCTGGGCGTACGCATCGACCCGGCGCTCCCGGACCGCACCCCGCTCCCGCGGGCCGACATCCGCCAGCGCCAGATCGCGCTGGGTCCGGTGGCGGTCTTCGGTGCCAGCAACTTCCCGCTCGCCTTCTCCACCGCCGGCGGCGACACCGCCTCGGCGCTGGCCGCGGGCTGCCCCGTGGTGGTCAAGGGCCACCCGGCGCACCCGCTCACCGGCTACCTGGTCGCCCAGGCCATCACCCGCGCGGTCGAGAAGGCCGGGCTGCACGCCGGCACCTTCTCCTTCCTCCTCGACACCGATTTCAAGGGCGGCATCGAGCTCGGCCAGGCCCTGGTCGTCGACCCGCGGATCAAGGCCGTCGGCTTCACCGGCTCCCGCGGCGGCGGGCTGGCGATCGCCGCGGCCGCGGCGGCCCGGCCCGAGCCGATCCCGGTCTACGCCGAGATGTCCTCGATCAACCCGGTCGTCGTCCTTCCCGGGGCTCTCGAGGGCGACACAGATGCGCTCGCCGCCGCCTACGTCGGCTCGCTGACCCTCGGCTCCGGCCAGTTCTGCACCAACCCCGGCCTGCTCTTCCTCCCGAAGAGCGAGGCGGGTGACGCCTTCCTGACCGCCGCCGGCCGGGCCACCGCCGAGGCCATCGGCGCGACCATGCTGACCTCCGGCATCGCCGCCGCCTACGAGAAGGGCACCGCCGCCCTCCGCGCCACCGACGGTGTGACCGTCGTCGGCGAGGGCACCGCCGGGGAGACCGACGCCCCCGCGCCCCAGATCGTCGAGGCCGCCCGCCTCGCCGGCGTGACCGACGAGGTCTTCGGTGCCTCCGGCGTCGTGGTCCGCTTCGACTCGGTCGAGGACCTGCTGCCCAGCCTGGCCTCTCTCGAGGGCCAGCTCACCGCGACCGTCCACGCCACCGAAGCCGACAACGAGGCGGCGGCGCAGGTCGTCTCCGCGCTCGAGGTCAAGGCCGGACGGATCCTCTTCAACGGCTGGCCCACGGGCGTCGAGGTGGGCCACGCGATGGTCCACGGCGGCCCGTTCCCGGCCACCTCCGACTCCCGCACCACCTCGGTCGGCAGCCTCGCGATCGAGCGCTTCCAGCGCCCTGTCGCCTACCAGGACGTACCTGCCGCCCTCCTCCCGGAGGCCGTACGTGACGACAACCCGTGGCACCTCGCCCGCCGGGTCGACGGCGAGCTGCAGCTGCCATGACCACCATCGCGAAGGTCGAGGTCGTCCCGGTTGCGGGCCACGACTCGATGCTGCTCAACCTCAGCGGCGCACACGCGCCGTTCTTCACCCGCAACATCGCGATCCTCACCGACTCCGAGGGCCGCGAGGGCATCGGTGAGGTCCCGGGCGGCGAGCCGATCCGCCGCACCATCGAGGAGGCCGCCGAGCTGCTCGTGGGGCAACCGGTCACCCGCTACCGCACCCTGCTGCGGCAGGTCGCGGAGCGCTTCGCGGACCGCGACGCCGGCGGTCGCGGCGCCCAGACCTTCGACCTGCGTACGACCGTCCACGCCGTCACCGCGCTGGAGTCCGCCCTCCTCGATCTCGCAGGTCAGGCCCAGGGCGTACCCGTCGCCGAGTTGCTCGGCGACGGCCAGCAGCGCGACTCGGTGCCGATGCTCGGCTACCTCTTCTACGTCGGCGACCCCGACAAGACCGACCTGCCCTACCTGCGCGAACCCGATGCCACCGACGAGTGGGACCGCGTCCGCAGGGAGGTCGCGCTGACCCCCGAGGCCGTCGTACGTCTCGCCGAGGCCGCCCAGGCCCGCTACGGCTTCGCCGACTTCAAGCTCAAGGGCGGCGTCCTCGCCGGTGAGGAGGAGGTCGCCGCGGTGACCGCGCTCCACGAGCGGTTCCCCGACGCCCGGATCACCCTCGACCCCAACGGTGGCTGGCTGCTCGCCGACGCGGTCCGGCTCCTCGAGGGCAAGGACGACGTGCTCGCGTACGCCGAGGACCCCTGCGGCGCCGAGGGCGGCTACTCGGGTCGCGAGATCATGGCCGAGTTCAAGCGCGCCACCGGGCTGCGTACCGCGACCAACATGATCGCCACCGACTGGCGCCAGATGTCCCACGCGATCCGCACCAACGCCGTCGACATCCCCCTCGCAGACCCGCACTTCTGGACCATGTCCGGCTCCGTCCGCGTCGCCCAGATGTGCCACGACTTCGGGCTGACCTGGGGTTCCCACTCCAACAACCACTTCGACGTCTCACTGGCCATGTTCACCCACGTCGGCGCCGCCGCGCCGGGCGAGATCACCGCGCTGGACACCCACTGGATCTGGCAGGACGGCCAGGGTCTGACCGAGTCGCCGCTGGAGATCCGCGACGGTGCCGTCGCGGTCCCGGACGCGCCCGGGCTCGGGATCCGGCTCGACCGCGACCGGGTCGCGGCCGCGCACGAGCTCTACCTCGAGCACGGGCTCGGCGTACGTGACGACGGCGTCGCCATGCAGTACCTGGTGCCGGGGTGGACGTTCGACCCCAAGCGCCCGTGCCTGGTCCGGTGAACGCGGAGGCAGCGCGAGTGTCGGCCCGGTGAGCGCCGAGCTCGCCTGGCTCCTGCTCGCCGGCGTCGGCGCGGGCCTGACCGGCTCGGTGGCCGGTCTGGCCTCGCTGGTCAGCTACCCCTCCCTGCTGGCCGCGGGGCTGCCGCCGGTCGTCGCCAACGTCACCAACACGGTGGCCATGTTCGGCGTCACCGGCGGCACCATCGCAGGGTCGCGTCGCGAGCTGCGCGGCCAGGGCAGAAGGATCGCCTGGCTGGCCCTGGCCTCCTTCCTCGGCGGAGCGGTCGGCGCTGCCCTTCTGCTCACCACGCCGGCCGAGGCGTTCGAGACGGTGGTGCCCTGGCTCGTCGGCGCCGGGGCGGTGCTCCTGCTGCTCCGCGACCGGATCCGGGCCTGGGCCGCGGCCCGCGCAGCCGCGCGGCCACCACGCCAGGCCTCCCCGGCAGGTGTCGAGGAGCGGCGTACCTTGGCCCGCGGGTTCAGCTGGGGCGTCATCGTGTTCGTGCTCGGCATCTACGGCGGCTACTTCGGCGCCGGCGTCGGGATCATCGCGCTGGCCGTCCTCGTGCTCGAGCGCACCGAGGCCCTCGCGATCACCAACGCGGTCAAGAACGTCGCCACCGGCGTGGCCAACGGCACCGCCGCGATCGCGTACGTCTTCTTCGCCCCCGTGAGCTGGCCGGCCGCGATCGCCCTCGGAGCGGGTGCGGTGATCGGCGGCTTCCTGGGGCCGGCGATCGTCCGGGTCGCCCCCGAGCGCCCGCTGCGCTGGCTGGTCGGTCTCGCCGGCCTCGGCCTCGCGCTCCACCTCGCCACAACCTGAAACCCCCGCTGGTCGAGCCGACGTCGTGAGGGACGAACGACGTCGTGTCGAGACCAACACGGTCCCATCG
>NZ_JBHVGB010000271.1:0-4898 GCF_042801335.1 Nocardioides sp. NPDC057577
CATCTGTCCCATCCCGCTCGCTTCGCTTCGCGAGACATGGGACAGATGCGCCGACTCAGCTTTCTAGTAGGAGGGCTGAGCCTGGACGTTCAGCTCATCGAACCTGACCCTCTTCGCCGAGGCGACCCGCGGGTCGCGCAGGTCGAAGACGTCGAAGCCGCGCTGGATCTCGTTGGAGTAGATGTAGCCGTTGTAGTAGTAGGTCGACCAGGGCCCCGCGATCGTCGAGGTGTCCTCGAACGGACCGCGGTCGAACCAGGCGATCTCCTTCGGGTTGGCGGAGTCGGTGAAGTCGTAGACCGACACACCACCCTGATACCAGGCCTGGACCATGATGTCCTTGCCCTTGACCGGGATCAGCGAGCCGTTGTGGGCGACGCAGTTCTCGGTGTTGGACTGGGTCCGCGGGATCTTGTAGTAGGACTTGAAGACGAGCTGGCCGCCCTCGATGTCGTAGATGCCGTTGGCGCCCTTCTCCATCCCGGTCTCCGGGTTGCAGGTCGGCGCACCGCCGCCGCCGAGCTCGTCGGTGAAGACGACCTTGGTGCCGGTGTTGTTGAAGGTGGCCGAGTGCCAGAACGCGAAGTTCGCGGTGTCGGTGACCTGCTCGGTCACCACCGGGTTCTCGCGGTCGGAGATGTCCATCAGGATGCCGTCACCCATGCAGGCGCCGGCGGCGATGTCCTTGGACGGGTAGGTGGTGATGTCGTGGCAGCCGGCGGTGTTGGTGTATCCGCCGTCGGGGAACAGCACCGGCTCGTTGACCACCGCGGCCCGCTCCGGTGCCCGCGTCGGGATCTTGACGATGCTGATCTTGTCGTGCGGCGGCTGGCAGTCGGGGTACTCCGCGCGCGGACCGTAGGAGGAGACGTACGCATAGACCGATCGCCTGTCCTTGCTCGGTGCCAGCGAGTGGGTGTGGGAGCCGCACTTGGTCTCGACCGCCGCGACGTACTCCGGGTCTCTCGGGTTGCTGATGTCGAAGACGCGGATGCCTTCCCACGACTCCTTGATCTCGGCCGACTGCGCCACGTTGTCGCAGGTGTTGTTGCTACGGCTGGAGTCGACGGAGAGGACCAGCAGGTCGCCGTAGACGGAGATGTCGTTCTGGGACCCGGGGCAGACGTACTGCTTCACGAGTCGCGGCTTCGTCGGGTTCTTGATGTCGATGACGTTGAACCCGTTGTAGTTGCCCGCGAACGCGTAGCGCCCCTGGAAGGCGAGGTCGCTGTTGAGGGCGTTGGTGGGCGTGAAGGCACCTGACTTGGGGATGTTGGCGATCAGGTGCATGTTGGGTGTGCCGTCGGACTCGCCGGCGGGCACGACCGGATTGTTGGCGCCGAGGTTGGCAAGGTCGTTGCCGGCGACGCAGGCGGAGGCGAAGTTGTCACCGAGCTTGGTGATCGCCTGCTTCTCCTCGGCGGTGCAGCTCGTCTGGGCTTCCGGAGCCTCGGTCTCGGTGCTCTCGGTGCCGTGGGTATGGGACTCGTCTGCGGAGGACGGGGCGGCGACGGCCAGCCCTCCTGCGACAACCATGACCACCGCGATGGGGGCCAGGTAGTGGGTGGGTCGTCTTAGCCTCATGATCGCAAGCCTTCCGAGTCGGCCGCCGTGGGGTGGCACGGGCAGGACCTCTCAACTTTAGTAAAAGTCGTACACGGGAGGCATGGAATATGAATAAATTGTTCACCTCTGCGGGATCTCGGAAGGAGACACACATGCCCGGTAGGCGATTCGGTGTCATCACCTCGGGTGTGGTCTTCGCGGCGATCTCGCTCGGCGGGTGCGGAGGCTCCTCGGACGCGCACGGCGACCATGGCGGACACTCGCCCAGCCCGGAGGCGGCCACCCAGTCGGCACCCGTGGTCCAGGGCGGAGCGCCGGGTGAGGCCGCGGCGACGATCCCACCATCGGCCGCTGCCACGGACCAGTGGACCCAGACCGATGCCGACTTCGTGACGATGATGATCCCCCACCACGCCCAAGCACTGGAGATGACCCGGCTGGCCCGCGAGCACGGCGTCCACCCCGAGGTCGTGTCCTTGGCCGAGCGCATCGAGTCGGCCCAGGGTCCCGAGATCGTGGCGATGAGCGGCTGGCTCAACACCCGCGGGCTGCGGGTGCCGCGCGCCTCGGACCCCGCGCACACCATGGCCGGCATGCTCACGCCGGATCAGATGAGCGAGCTCGCTACAGCCCGTGGTGAGGAGTTCGACCGGCTCTTCCTGACGGGGATGATCCAGCACCACCAGGGCGCCCTGGAGATGGTCGAGCCGATGGCCGCCAACGGCAGCGACGCGCTGGCGATCGAGATGGCGATGGACGTCGAGGCCACCCAGTCGGTCGAGATCGACATCATGGAGAAGCTGCTCGGGGAGCTGTGAGAACCGATACGGTTCCGCGGTGCCCCTCGCCCCCGCCCGCCGTCGACGCGTCCTGATCGGCTCCGCCGTCGTCCTCTGCCTCGCCCTGATCACGACCGCGCTGGTCTACACCGGCGTCGTGATGCCGACCCGGCTGTTCGCGGCGAAGTACGACGTACGCGGCATCGACGTCTCCCACCACAACGGCCCCGTCGACTGGCCACGGGTCGCCGAGCAGGACGTCGACTTCGCCTGGATCAAGGCGACCGAGGGCTCCGCGCACGTGGATACGCGCTTCGCCGCCAACTGGGCCGAGTCCCGGCGAGCCGGGCTCGCGACCGGCGCCTACCACTTCATGAGCTTCGAGAGCCCGGGCGCCGACCAGGCGCACAACATGATCGCCACGGTGCCGCGCGTGGCCGGCACCCTCGCCCCGGTCGTCGACCTGGAGCCGTACGGTCGCTTCAAAGGTGATCTGCCGCCCGCCTCCGAGGTCCGCGCCATCCTCGACCCCTTGCTGGCTGCCCTCGAGGGCCACTACGGGGTCGCGCCGGTCATCTACACCACTCCGTCGGCCTACCGGGCCTACCTCGTCGACGCTTACCCCGAGAACCCGATCTGGTTCCGCTCCGTCGCGTGGCCGCCGCGGGTGCCGGACGGGCGGGAGTGGACCGTCTGGCAGTACTCCAACCGGGACCGGCTCGATGGTGTGAGCAGCGAGGACGAGGCGTACGTCGACATGAACGTGCTCTCCGACGACGTCTCTCTCGGCTCGCTGATCGTTCGCTGAAATCGCCGAGTCGGCGCATCGGACCCCTTTCGCTCGCTTCGCTTCGCGAAGCAGGGGTCAGATGCGCCGACTCGGCTATGTGTCAGTGGCCGTGACCGTGGCCGTGACCGGCCGCGGGCGCCTCTTCCTCTTCCGGCTTGTCGACGACCAGGGTCTCGGTCGTGAGCAGCATGCCCGCGATCGAGGTGGCGTTGATGAGCGCGGAGCGGGTGACCTTGACGGGGTCGATGACGCCCTGGGCGACCAGGTCGCCGTACTCACCCGTGGCGGCGTTGAAGCCCTGCCCGACACCGAGGTCGCGGACCTTGGTGGTGATGACGTAGCCGTTGTCGCCACCGTTCTCGGCGATCCAGCGCAGCGGCTCGTCGGCAGCCTTGCGGACGACGCGTACGCCGACCGCCTCGTCGCCCTCGAGGCCGAGGTCCTTCTCCAGAACGGAGACGGCGTGGATCAGCGCGGAGCCACCGCCGGCGACGATGCCCTCTTCGATGGCGGCGCGGGTCGCGGAGACAGCGTCCTCGATGCGGTGCTTCTTCTCCTTGAGCTCCACCTCGGTGTGAGCGCCGACCTTGATCACGCAGACGCCACCGGCGAGCTTGGCGAGGCGCTCCTGGAGCTTCTCGCGGTCCCAGTCGGAGTCGGTGCGCTCGATCTCGGACTTGATCTCGTTGACGCGACCCTCGACCGCAGCAGCGTCGCCGCCGCCTTCGACGATCGTGGTGTTGTCCTTCGTGACCGTGATCCGGCGAGCGGTGCCGAGCACCTCGAGGCCGACCTGGTCGAGCTTGAGGCCGACCTCCTCGGCGACGACCTGCGCGCCGGTGAGGATCGCGATGTCCTGCAGCATGGCCTTGCGGCGGTCACCGAACGCGGGCGCCTTGACGGCGGTCGCGTTGAAGGTGCCCTTGATCTTGTTCACGACCAGGGTCGAGAGGGCTTCGCCCTCGACGTCCTCGGCGATGATGAACAGCGGCTTGCCGGCGGCGATGACCTTCTCCAGCAGCGGCAGGAGCTCCTGGATGGAGCTGATCTTGCCCTGGACGAGCAGGATCAGCGGGTCGTCGATGACGGCCTCCATCCGCTCCTGGTCAGTCACGAAGTACTGAGAGATGTAGCCCTTGTCGAACTGCATACCCTCGGTGAACTCGAGCTCGGTGCCGGTGGTGTTGGACTCCTCGACGGTGATGACACCGTCCTTGCCCACCTTGGCGAAGGCCTCGGCGAGGATCTCGCCGATCTTCGCGTCGCGGGAGGAGATGGTGGCGACCGAGGCCATGTCGGACTCGTCGACGACCTCACGGGCGGCGGCACGCAGGGCGTCGCCGACGGCGGCCGCGGCGGCGTCCATCCCGCGCTTGAGGCTCATCGGGTTCGCGCCGGCGGCAACCGCGCGCAGACCCTCGTGGACCATCGCCTGGGCGAGGACGGTCGCGGTGGTCGTACCGTCACCAGCGATGTCGTTGGTCTTGGTCGCAACCTCCTTGGTGAGCTGAGCACCAAGGTTCTCGAACGGGTCGTCCAGCTCGATCTCACGCGCGACGGTGACACCGTCGTTGGTGATGGTCGGGGCGCCCCACTTCTTGTCGAGGACGACGTAGCGGCCCTTGGGGCCCAGCGTCACCTTGACGGCGTTGGCGAGGGCGTCGACGCCACGCTCGAGGGCGCGGCGGGCGTTCTCGTCGAACTCCAGGATCTTCGGCATTTCACATACTCCCTTGTACGCACGGACGCGGCCGGGCCGGCTG
>NZ_JBHVGB010000272.1:0-4886 GCF_042801335.1 Nocardioides sp. NPDC057577
TAACCCGCTTCGGCCGGGAATCGGACACGAAAGAGTCTGATAGAGTCGGAAACGCAAGAACGAAGGGAAGCGCCCGGAGGGCCCCGGTGAAACGGGACCGAAGGAAGCGTCCGTTCCTTGAGAACTCAACAGCGTGCCAAAAGTCAACGCCAGATATGTTGATACCCCGGCCTGCATCGCAGGTTGGTGGTTCCTTTGAAAAGTCCTGCACGGTCCTCGGACCGGGTAGGCAACAACAGCGAGGACGCTGTGAACAACCGGTCATATTCCGACCTGGTTGTTCCGCTCTCGTGTTGTGATCCCGATTACGGGAAAACATTCACGGAGAGTTTGATCCTGGCTCAGGACGAACGCTGGCGGCGTGCTTAACACATGCAAGTCGAACGATGAAGCCCTTCGGGGTGGATTAGTGGCGAACGGGTGAGTAACACGTGGGCAATCTGCCCTGCACTCTGGGACAAGCCCTGGAAACGGGGTCTAATACCGGATAACACTCTGTCCCGCATGGGACGGGGTTAAAAGCTCCGGCGGTGAAGGATGAGCCCGCGGCCTATCAGCTTGTTGGTGGGGTAATGGCCTACCAAGGCGACGACGGGTAGCCGGCCTGAGAGGGCGACCGGCCACACTGGGACTGAGACACGGCCCAGACTCCTACGGGAGGCAGCAGTGGGGAATATTGCACAATGGGCGAAAGCCTGATGCAGCGACGCCGCGTGAGGGATGACGGCCTTCGGGTTGTAAACCTCTTTCAGCAGGGAAGAAGCGAAAGTGACGGTACCTGCAGAAGAAGCGCCGGCTAACTACGTGCCAGCAGCCGCGGTAATACGTAGGGCGCAAGCGTTGTCCGGAATTATTGGGCGTAAAGAGCTCGTAGGCGGCTTGTCACGTCGGATGTGAAAGCCCGGGGCTTAACCCCGGGTCTGCATTCGATACGGGCTAGCTAGAGTGTGGTAGGGGAGATCGGAATTCCTGGTGTAGCGGTGAAATGCGCAGATATCAGGAGGAACACCGGTGGCGAAGGCGGATCTCTGGGCCATTACTGACGCTGAGGAGCGAAAGCGTGGGGAGCGAACAGGATTAGATACCCTGGTAGTCCACGCCGTAAACGTTGGGAACTAGGTGTTGGCGACATTCCACGTCGTCGGTGCCGCAGCTAACGCATTAAGTTCCCCGCCTGGGGAGTACGGCCGCAAGGCTAAAACTCAAAGGAATTGACGGGGGCCCGCACAAGCGGCGGAGCATGTGGCTTAATTCGACGCAACGCGAAGAACCTTACCAAGGCTTGACATACACCGGAAAGCATCAGAGATGGTGCCCCCCTTGTGGTCGGTGTACAGGTGGTGCATGGCTGTCGTCAGCTCGTGTCGTGAGATGTTGGGTTAAGTCCCGCAACGAGCGCAACCCTTGTCCCGTGTTGCCAGCATGCCCTTCGGGGTGATGGGGACTCACAGGAGACCGCCGGGGTCAACTCGGAGGAAGGTGGGGACGACGTCAAGTCATCATGCCCCTTATGTCTTGGGCTGCACACGTGCTACAATGGCCGGTACAATGAGCTGCGATACCGCGAGGTGGAGCGAATCTCAAAAAGCCGGTCTCAGTTCGGATTGGGGTCTGCAACTCGACCCCATGAAGTCGGAGTCGCTAGTAATCGCAGATCAGCATTGCTGCGGTGAATACGTTCCCGGGCCTTGTACACACCGCCCGTCACGTCACGAAAGTCGGTAACACCCGAAGCCGGTGGCCCAACCCCTTGTGGGAGGGAGCTGTCGAAGGTGGGACTGGCGATTGGGACGAAGTCGTAACAAGGTAGCCGTACCGGAAGGTGCGGCTGGATCACCTCCTTTCTAAGGAGCATCTAGATTCCGCAAGGAATCCAGAGCCACTACGTCGGCAAATGTTCGACGGTGGTTAGCTCATGGGTGGAACGTTGACTATTCGGCACGATGAGCACGGTTTTGTTAGTACTGCTTCGGCGTGGAACACAGGATCGGGTTGATCGGGTCGGGCACGCTGTTGGGTATCTGAAGGTACGGGCTCGTTGAGTCTGGATCTTCGGTTGCCGGCCCCAGTGCACTCACCTGTAAGGGTGGGGTGATGGGTGGCTGGTCGTTGTTTGAGAACTGCACAGTGGACGCGAGCATCTGTGGCCAAGTTTTTAAGGGCGCACGGTGGATGCCTTGGCACCAGGAACCGATGAAGGACGTGGGAGGCCACGATAGTCCCCGGGGAGCTGTCAACCAAGCTTTGATCCGGGGGTTTCCGAATGGGGAAACCCGGCAGTCGTCATGGGCTGTCACCCGCTGCTGAACACATAGGCAGTGTGGAGGGAACGCGGGGAAGTGAAACATCTCAGTACCCGCAGGAAGAGAAAACAACCGTGATTCCGGGAGTAGTGGCGAGCGAAACCGGATGAGGCCAAACCGTATGCGTGTGATACCCGGCAGGGGTTGCGCATGCGGGGTTGTGGGATCTCTTTTTCACAGTCTGCCGGCTGTGAGACGAGTCAGAAACCGTTGGTGTAGGCGAAGGACATGCGAAAGGTCCGGCGTAGAGGGTAAGACCCCCGTAGCTGAAACATCAACGGCTCGTTTGAGAGACACCCAAGTAGCACGGGGCCCGAGAAATCCCGTGTGAATCTGGCGGGACCACCCGCTAAGCCTAAATATTCCCTGGTGACCGATAGCGGATAGTACCGTGAGGGAATGGTGAAAAGTACCGCGGGAGCGGAGTGAAATAGTACCTGAAACCGTGTGCCTACAAGCCGTGGGAGCGTCGCGCATCGAGCTTGCTCGGTGCGTCGTGACTGCGTGCCTTTTGAAGAATGAGCCTGCGAGTTAGCGGTGTGTAGCGAGGTTAACCCGTGTGGGGAAGCCGTAGCGAAAGCGAGTCCGAATAGGGCGATTGAGTTGCACGCTCTAGACCCGAAGCGGAGTGATCTAGCCATGGGCAGGTTGAAGCGGAGGTAAGACTTCGTGGAGGACCGAACCCACCAGGGTTGAAAACCTGGGGGATGACCTGTGGTTAGGGGTGAAAGGCCAATCAAACTCCGTGATAGCTGGTTCTCCCCGAAATGCATTTAGGTGCAGCGTCGTGTGTTTCTTGCCGGAGGTAGAGCACTGGATAGGCGATGGGCCCTACCGGGTTACTGACCTTAGCCAAACTCCGAATGCCGGTAAGTGAGAGCACGGCAGTGAGACTGTGGGGGATAAGCTCCATGGTCGAGAGGGAAACAGCCCAGAGCATCGACTAAGGCCCCTAAGCGTACGCTAAGTGGGAAAGGATGTGGAGTCGCAGAGACAACCAGGAGGTTGGCTTAGAAGCAGCCACCCTTGAAAGAGTGCGTAATAGCTCACTGGTCAAGTGATTCCGCGCCGACAATGTAGCGGGGCTCAAGCGTACCGCCGAAGTCGTGTCATTCATACACATATCCCCAACGGGAGTATGGATGGGTAGGGGAGCGTCGTGTGCCGGGTGAAGCAGCCGCGGAAGCGAGTTGTGGACGGTTCACGAGTGAGAATGCAGGCATGAGTAGCGATACACACGTGAGAAACGTGTGCGCCGATTGACTAAGGGTTCCTGGGTCAAGCTGATCTGCCCAGGGTAAGTCGGGACCTAAGGCGAGGCCGACAGGCGTAGTCGATGGACAACCGGTTGATATTCCGGTACCCGCTTTGAAACGCCCAATACTGAATCAGGCGATGCTAAGTCCGTGAAGCCGGCCCGATCTCTTCGGAGTTGAGGGTAGTGGTGGAGCCGACGAACCAGACTTGTACTAGGTAAGCGATGGGGTGACGCAGGAAGGTAGTCCAGCCCGGGCGGTGGTTGTCCCGGGGTAAGGGTGTAGGACGCACGGTAGGCAAATCCGTCGTGCATGAAGTCTGAGACCTGATGCCGAGCCGATTGTGGTGAAGTGGATGATCCTATGCTGTCGAGAAAAGCCTCTAGCGAGTTTCATGGCGGCCCGTACCCTAAACCGACTCAGGTAGTCAGGTAGAGAATACCGAGGCGTTCGGGTGAACTATGGTTAAGGAACTCGGCAAAATGCCCCCGTAACTTCGGGAGAAGGGGGGCCATCACTGGTGATCCGATTTACTCGGTGAGCTGGGGGTGGCCGCAGAGACCAGCGAGAAGCGACTGTTTACTAAAAACACAGGTCCGTGCGAAGCCGTAAGGCGATGTATACGGACTGACGCCTGCCCGGTGCTGGAACGTTAAGGGGACCGGTTAGCTGACTTTCGGGTCGGCGAAGCTGAGAACTTAAGCGCCAGTAAACGGCGGTGGTAACTATAACCATCCTAAGGTAGCGAAATTCCTTGTCGGGTAAGTTCCGACCTGCACGAATGGCGTAACGACTTCTCGACTGTCTCAACCATAGGCCCGGTGAAATTGCACTACGAGTAAAGATGCTCGTTTCGCGCAGCAGGACGGAAAGACCCCGGGACCTTTACTATAGTTTGATATTGGTGTTCGGTTCGGCTTGTGTAGGATAGGTGGGAGACTTTGAAGCGGCCACGCCAGTGGTTGTGGAGTCGTCGTTGAAATACCACTCTGGTCGTGCTGGATGTCTAACCTGGGTCCGTGATCCGGATCAGGGACAGTGTCTGATGGGTAGTTTAACTGGGGCGGTTGCCTCCTAAAGAGTAACGGAGGCGCCCAAAGGTTCCCTCAGCCTGGTTGGCAATCAGGTGTTGAGTGTAAGTGCACAAGGGAGCTTGACTGTGAGACCGACGGGTCGAGCAGGGACGAAAGTCGGGACTAGTGATCCGGCGGTGGCTTGTGGAAGCGCTGTCGCTCAACGGATAAAAGGTACCCCGGGGATAACAGGCTGATCTTCCCCAAGAGTCCATATCGACGGGATGGTTTGGCACCTCGATGTCGGCTCGTCG
>NZ_JBHVGB010000273.1:0-4870 GCF_042801335.1 Nocardioides sp. NPDC057577
GACCAACACGGTCCCATCGAGCGCGACCGGGGACCGTGTTGGTCTCGACACGCCTCCGCCTAGCGGCTCCGGCGGCTCGACCAGCGGGGGAGCGGCTCGACCAGCGGGGGAGCGGGGCGTCTGTGAGGGTGGGGCGACCCAGCCGATAGGCTCCGGCCGCTGTCACGGGTGGCTGTTTCACGGGAGGACATGACGCCGATGGGTTCGGGCAACATCTCGGTGCGCGGGCGGATCCGCGCGCTGGTCGATGACGACACGTTCCAGAAGGTGATCATCGGGGTGATCATCCTCAACGCGGTGGTCCTCGGCGTGGAGACGATGGTCCCCGAACATCTCGCCCACGAGCTGGCGCTGCTCGACAGCGTGCTCCTCGGGGTCTTCGTCGTCGAGCTGGTGCTGCGGCTGGTGGCGTACGGCCCCAGGTTCTTCCTCGACCCGTGGAACATCTTCGACACCGTGATCGTCGCGATCGCGCTGGTGCCCGCGACCGGACCGATGTCGGTGCTGCGGGCGCTGCGGATCCTGCGCGTGCTGCGCCTGGTCAACTCGGTCCCGTCCATGCGTCGCGTCGTCGACGGCCTGATCAAAGCGGTGCCGGGGATGGGCGCGGTCGCTGGGCTGCTGGGGCTGATGATGTACGTCGCGGTGGTCATCTCGACCAACCTCTACGGCTCGATCGCTCCGGAGTACTTCGGCGACCTCGGCACCAGTGCGTTCACGCTGTTCCAGACCATGACCGGGGAGGCCTGGCCCGACATCGCCCGCGAGGTGATGGCCGAGGACCCCTCCGCCTGGATCTTCTTCGTCGTCTTCATCCTGGTGATGACCTTCGCGGTCCTCAATCTCTTCCTCGCCGTGGTCGTCTCCGGCATGGAGAGCGTCGAGACTCTCGCCGAGCACGAGGAGGAGTCCGACGCCGAGATGATGGCCATCCTCACCTCGTTGCGCGAGGACCTCACCGCCGTACGCGAGGAGCTGGCCGCGACCCGGGCCGAGCTGCGGTCGGAGTCAGCTGCCCGGTGAGGTGATCTCCTGCAGGACCACGTTGCGGGGGCCGGCGGCAGTGCCCCTGACCACCCGCAGGAAGTAGGGCTGGTCGGGGTTGTGGTTGGGGTCGAAGGACCAGTTCCCGCGGGGGCTGACGATGGTGCCGACCGACCCGAGGGAGTCGGCGACCTCATTGCGGTTGACGTCGTCGGAGAGGCCGAGCGCCTTGTCGAGCGCGGCCGCGGCGTCGTAGGCCTGCACCGAGTAGACCGTCGGGGTGGCGTCGTACGCCTTGCGGTAGTCCTTCACGAAGGCGTCGTTCATCAGCGAGTCCATCGTGTCGCTGTAGTGCAGCGCGGTCCGCACGCCGGATGCCGCGCCGCCCAGCGCGGACAGCACGTCGCCCTCGGTGAGGAACCCCGGGCCGTAGAGCCGGATGCGCTTGGCCAGACCCGACTCGCGGTACTGCGTCACGAACGCCTCCGCCTCCTTCCCGGCATAGGCGGCGAAGATCGCGTCCGCGCCCGACTCCTTCACCTTGTCGAAGAGACCCGACCACTCCTCGGTCACCCCCGCCGGGGTGTAGCTCTGACCCGCCACGGTGCTGCCGGACGCCTCGAGGGCGATCATGAAGCTGTCGGAGAACTCATGACCGGTCGCGTCGTCGGAGCCGATGACGTACGCCGAGCCCCGGTCGGTCCCCTGGGCGACCGCCTTCCCGAGCGCGCTGCCCAGGTCCGTGTTGGTCGAGGACGTACGCCACAGGTAGTCGGACCCGTCGGCGAACCCGTCGGCACCGGCGCCGGTCACGATCAGCGGCGTCTCGCTGTTGATCGCCACGTCCTTGGCCGCCAGCGCCGTCTCCGAGCTCACCACCCCGACGACCGCCTGGACCTCGTCGTCCTGGATCAGCCTGGTCACCGCGGCGACGCCGATCTCGGTCCGGTCGCCCTCGTCGGCCTCGACGACGTCGATCAGCCGGCCGCCCAGCTTCCCGCCGTGCTGGTCGAGGTAGAGGTCGAAGCCCCGGGACATGTCGGTGCCGATCGACTTGTGGACGCCGGAGGTCGGCACCACCAGACCGATCGAGACCTTCGACTCCGAGGTCGTGGCGCAGGCCGTCAGGCTGAGTGCGAGCGCCGAGATGGGCGCGAGAACGAGCAGCTGCCGATGAACCGAGCCTGTCACGGGGGACTCCATCTGTGGGGTGGCGCCGGGAGGTTCCGAGTAGGCGAACCCTGGCACAACCGGCGGCCGGAGGGCGAGCAATTCGGTGCCGTGTCCGCAAGTGGGTAGTCTCGCCCTGCCAGTCGTACTCCATGCCTGATGGGGTCAGGGAACCCGGTGAAAGTCCGGGACTGACGCGCAGCGGTGAGGATGACGGGCGGGGCACGCACTCCTTCCGAGGAGGGCAGTCACTGGAGCCTGGCTCCGGGAAGGCGCTCCGCTCCGATCGATTCCGAGTCCGAAGACCTGCTGGCTCTGGCGGCATCCGCCGCCAGGTCACCACGTGCCCCGCGCAAGGGCACATGACGCAGAGCAGGTGTCCTGATGTCGCGAGTCCGAACCGACCGGTGCCCCGGAGTCGGTCGTCCGTGGGCGGCCGAGGACGGCCTGCTGGTGCGGCTGCGGCTGATCGGCGGGTCCGTCTCCTCCGCCGCGCTGCTCTCGCTGATCTCCGTGGCGGAGACCTACGGCGACGGACGGATCCATCTCACCGGCCGCGCCAACCTGCAGGTGCGCGGCCTGCCCTCCGTCGACGGCGCGCTCCCGGGTGAGGTGCTCACCGCGCTGAAGGCGACCGGTCTGGTGCCGGCGCAGACCCATGAGCTCGTACGCAACGTGATGGTCTCCCCGCAGACCGGGCTCGCCGGGGGACGGGCCGACCTGCGCGGCGTCGCGGCGTCGCTGGACAGGCTGCTGTGCGCCTCGCCCCGTCTGGCCGCGCTGCCGGGGCGGTTCCTCTTCGTGCTCGACGACGGCCGCGGCGACCTGGTCTCACGGGAGTGCGACCTGGGCGTGGTGGCGCTCTCCGCGGCTGAGGGTCAGCTCCGGGTCGGTGACTCGTGGGGGCCGGTCGTGCCGCTCGCCGAGGCCGCCTACCGGTTGGTCTCGCTCGCTGCCCGCTTCCTGGACGTACGCGGCGAGGGGCCGTCCGCGCCCTGGCATGTCGCCGAGCTCGACGCACCGATGGTCGAGCCGGTCGCAGCCGACGCCCGGGTGCCGGCGCCGGCCACGGAGCTCGGGTTCGGTGAGGTGCCCGGCGGCGAGCACGTCGGCTTTGCCGAGGGGACCCTGGACCGGGCGGCGGTCACGGCGCTGGCCGAGCGGGCGCCGGCTCTCGTGGTGACGCCGTGGCGCGGCGTACTCGTGCCCTCGCCGCAGGTCCGTCCGACCCGGCGCTACGACTACATCGACCAGGGTCCGGCGATCTACGTCGACTCCTTCGCGACCATCCGGCGCGAGGCCGACCTCTCCGCGGTCCCGGCCGACGCCGAGCGGCTCGCGGTGCGGATGATCCACGGCAGCGGGCAGGTCGACCTCGCCGCCGACCTGGTCATCCACCCCGGCCTGGTGAAGGCCGCGCGGAGTGCCCTGGAGGCCGGGGCGCCGATCCTGTGCGACGCGACGATGGTCGCGACCGGGGTCACGCGCAGCCGGCTCCCGCGTGCCAACGAGGTGCTCTGCATGCTCGGTGACGACCGGGTCCCGGAGCTGGCCCGGATGTGGGGGACGACCCGCACCGCCGCCGCGCTGTCCCTGTGGGAGCCCTACCTCGAGGGTGCGGTGGTCGCCATCGGCAACGCCCCGACGGCGCTCTTCCATCTGCTCGAGATGATCCTCGACGGCGGCCCGCGGCCGGCCGCGATCGTCGGCTGTCCGGTCGGCTTCATCGGCGCGGCCGAGTCCAAGGAGGCGCTCGCCTCGTTCGCCGCCGATCACGGGATCGACATCCCCTTCGTCACCGTCCGGGGTCGTCGTGGCGGCTCCGCGATGACCTCCTCCGCCCTCAACGCACTCGCCCAGGAGCAGGAATGAGCACTCCGATCCGTGGGAGCTTCACCGTCGTCGGGATCGGCCCGGGCGACCCCGAGCTGATCACCCTCAAGGCCGCCCGGCTGATCGGCGCGGCACCTGTGGTCGCCTACCACGCCGGGGTGCGCAAGCAGTCGCACGCCCGCCGGATCGCGTCCTCGCTGATCCCGGCGGAGGCGATCGAGGAGGAGCTGCGCTACCCGGTCACCACCGGGACCACCTCGCACCCGGGCGGCTATGTCGGGGCGATGGCCGAGTTCTACGAGTCCTGCGCGGTCCGACTCTCCGCTCACCTCGACGCCGGCCGCGACGTCGTCCTGCTCGCCGAGGGCGACCCGCTCTTCTACGGCTCCTCGATGTATCTCCACGACCGGTTCAAGGAGGTCTACGAGACCTCCGTCGTGCCGGGCGTGCCCGCCTTCGCAGCAGCCACCGCCGCGGTCTCCACCCCGCTGGTGCGCCAGACCGACGTGCTCACGGTCCTGCCGGGAACGCTGCCCGAGCCCGAGCTCGCCCGTCGGCTGGCCGACACCGAGGCGGCGATCATCATGAAGCTCGGCCGGACCTTCCCCGCGGTCCGTTCCGCGCTCGCGGCTGCCGGGCGGCTCGAGGGTGCCTGGTACGTCGAGCGTGCCTCGCAGCCCGAGGAGCGCTGGCTTCCGGTGGCCGACGTCGACCCGTCCTCCGTGCCGTACTTCTCCCTCATCGTGGTGACCGGCGACTCCGCCCCGACCCCGACTCCCGTCGGTCGAGCCTCCGCTCCCGTCGGTCGAGCCGCGAGCGCCAGCGAGCGTGTCGAGACCAACACGGTCACCTCCGCTCTCGATGGCACCGTGTTGGTCTCGAC
>NZ_JBHVGB010000274.1:0-4672 GCF_042801335.1 Nocardioides sp. NPDC057577
CGGCTCCGGGGGTGTCTTCCGGAGCGGAGCGGCCGAGAGCGTCGGAGATGAGGGAGGCGTACGTCGTCAGGGACTCCTCGAGGATGGCCTGCTCCCGCGGGCCGGCCCCCTTCTGTGCCGAAAAGGTGGCGACGGCGCCGCGAGGGCCGAGGAGCGGGTTGTCGACATCGCAGGCGACCACGATCTCGATGTCCCGCAGACGCGGGTCGAGACCGTCGAGGTCGATCCGTGCCAGGCTCTGGAGTGCCGCTCCGCCTTCCGCGAGCTCTGCCCCGGAGGCGTCGAGGAGTCGTACGCCGAGGGCGCGGAGCATCCCTGAGCCGCCGTCGTTGCTGGCACTGCCGCCGAGCCCGATGACGACCGTGCGGGCGCCGCCGTCGATGGCGGCCAGCACGGCCTCACCGAGACCGCGGGACGTGGCGGTGAGTGGGGCGAGTCGGCCTCCGGGCAGCCGGAGCAGCCCACAGGTGTCGGCGAGCTCGACGACCGCCAGATCGCCGCGGACTGCGTAGTGAGCCGTCACCGGCTCGAGAGTCGGGCCGGCGACCTCGACCGGCACCAGGTCGAAACCGGCGCCGGCCAGCGCCGCCACGGTGCCGTCGCCGCCGTCGGCGATCGGCACGATGCGTACCTCCGTCTCGGGGTGCGCCGCGAGGATCCCGGCGGCCACCGCCTCGTCGACCTCGCGCGCGGTCAGGGAGCCCTTGAACTTGTCGCAGGCGACCACGACGACCGGACGGCCCTGATGGTGGCCGGGCATCACAGGTGGGGGAGGACGAGGTCGCGGTAGCGCTGCGACATGGTGGCGAGCACCTCGTCGGGGTCGCCGGCCCAGACCGCCTCGTTGAAGATCTCGACCTCGACGTCGCCGGTGTAGCCGGTCGCGGCGACCATCCGCGTGATCGGCGCGAAGTCGATGACCCCGTCACCCATCATCCCGCGCGCCAGCAGCGCGTCGGCGGGGATCGGCAGGTTGAAGTCGCAGACCTGGTACCCCGCGATCCGGCCCTCCGCGCCGGCCCGCTCGACCTGGGCGGCGACGTCCGGGTCCCAGAAGACGTGGAACGTGTCCACCACGACCGCGACCGCGTCGACCGGGTGCGGCGCGGCCAGGTCGAGCGCCTGGCCGAGGGTCGAGAGGACCGCCCGGTCGGCGACGTACATCGGGTGCAGCGCCTCCAGGACCAGCTTCACACCGTGGTCGCGGGCGTAGGGTGCCAGCTCGGCGAGCCGCTCGGCGACCCGCTCCCGGGCACCGGCCAGGTCCACATCGCCCTCGGGCAGGCCGCCGACGACCATCACCAGCGCGTCGGTGCCCAGCGTCGCGGCCTCGTCGACCGCCCGCTTGTTGTCCTCGAGCGCGCCGGCGATCCCGGCCTCGTCGGATGCCGTCAGGAAGCCGCCGCGGCAGAGCGAGGAGACGCGCAGGCCGGCGTCGCGTACGAGCTTGGCCGCCTTCTCCAGCCCGGCCTCGTGCACGCGGTCGCGCCACAGTCCGAGGGCGGGGATGCCGGCCCGAGCCGCTCCGTCGACGGCCTCGGCGAGGGTCCAGGAGTTGGTGGTCTTGGTGTTGAGCGAGAGGCGTTCCAGCCCGGTGGTGCTGTCGGTCACTGGTCGACTCCTTGCACGGTGAGGAAGGCGCGCATGCGTGCGGCCGCGAGGTCGGGGCTGGTGAGCAGGCCGGCCGCGTCGGCCAGCCGGAACACCTCGGCCAGATGGGTCACCGAACGACCGGCGTGCAGGCCGCCGGCCATCGAGAAGCCGGGCTGGTGGCCGTTGACCCAGGAGAGGAACGCGATCCCGGTCTTGTAGTAGTAGGTCGGCGCCTCGAAGATCTTCCGGCCGAGCGCCTGGGTGCTCTCCAGCAGCTCGCGGGCCTCGGCCGGGTCTCCCCGGTCGAGCGCCTGCAGCGCGGCCGAGGCCGCCGGGTAGATCGCCGCGAAGATGCCGAGCAGCGCGTGCGAGAACTCGCCCTCGCCGGTGCCCTCGCCGACGATCAGCTCGGGATAGTTGAAGTCGTCCCCCGTATAGAGACGTACGCCGCCGGGCAGCGCCCGGCGCAGCCCGACCTCGTGCTCGGCGTCGAGGAGCGAGACCTTGACCCCGTCGACCTTGCCGGGACGGGCCCGAACGACGTCGAGGAAGGTCTCCGTCGCCTCTGCGACCGTGGAGGAGCCCCAGTAGCCCGCCAGCGCCGGGTCGAACATGTCGCCCAACCAGTGCAGGATCACCGGGCTCTCGGCCTCGTCGAGGAGGGTGGCGTAGACCTCGGCGTAGTCGTCGGCGTCCCGGGCGACCCGGGCGAGCGCGCGCGAGGCCATCACGATCGTGGTCGCGCCGGTGTCGGCGACGACCTTCATCTGCTCACGGTAGGCGTCGATGACGGCCGCCAGGCCCTGCCGGCCCTCGGGGACGGCGTCGAGGGCGAGCTGGTCGGTGCCGGCACCGCAGGCGATCGACCCGCCCACGGTGGCCGCCTCGGCCGCCGAGCGGCGGATCAGCTCGGCCGCGGCGGTCCAGTCGACCCCCATGCCGCGCTGGGCGGTGTCCATCGCCTCGGCGACGCCGAGACCGTAGGACCACAGCTCGTGCCGGTAGGCCAGGGTGCGGTCCCAGTCGATGTCCGCGTGGGCACCGGGCACGTTCTCGGCGAGCGTGCGGGGGACGACGTGGGCGGCGGCGTACGCGGTGCGGGAGGTGAACGGCGCACTCGGCTTCGTCCACTCCCGAGGGGCCGCGAGCGGGTAGAGCTCGGTGCCGCCGTCGGGCAACGGGAGGCGTACGGAGGTCACAGCTGGATCTCTCCGAGCTCGACCCGGCGGCCCTCGGCGGAGGAGGTGAGCCCGGCCTCGGCGAGCCGGACGCCGCGGACGCCCGCCATGAAGTCGTAGGGGTGGTCGCCGTCGCCCTCGACGTAGCGGATGAACTGCTCCCACTGCGCCTTGAAGCCGTTGTCGAAGGGCTGGTTGTCGGGGACCTCGGTCCACAGGTCCCGGAACTGGATCGACTCGACCAGGTCGGGGTTCCATACCGGCTTCGGGGTCAGGTTGCGGTCCTGGGTGACGCAGTGGTGCAGGCCGGCGACCGCGGATCCGTGGGTGCCGTCGACGTGGAACTCGACCAGCTCGCCGCGGTTGACCCGGGTCGCCCAGGAGGAGTTGATCTGGGCGATGATCCCGCCCTCGAGCTCGAAGATGCCGTAGGCGGAGTCGTCGGCGGTCGCCTCGTAGCGCGCGCCCTTCTCGTCCCAGCGCTCGGGGATGTGGGTGACGACCTTCGCGGTGACGGCCTCGACCTTGCCGAAGAGGTTCTCCAGGACGTAGTTCCAGTGGGGGAACATGTCGGTGGTCATGCCACCGCCGTCCTCCTTGCGGTAGTTCCAGCTCGGCCGCTGGGCGGGCTGCAGGTCGCCCTCGAAGACCCAGTAGCCGAACTCGCCGCGCACGCTGAGGATGCGGCCGAAGAAGCCCGACTCGACCAGGCGGCGCAGCTTGAGCAGACCCGGGAGGTAGAGCTTGTCGTGGACGACGCCGCTCTTCACGCCGGCGTCGGCCGCCAGGCGGGCCAGGCGCAGCGAGCCCTCCACGTCGTCGGCGATCGGCTTCTCGGTGTAGACGTGCTTGCCGGCCGCGACCGCCTTGGTGATGGCGACCTCGCGGACGTTGGTCAGCTGCGAGTCGAAGTAGACGGTGTCCTCGGCGTTGCCGAGGGCCTCGTCGAGGTCGGTGGTCCAACGGTCCAGGCCATGCTCCTTGGCGATGTCCTGGAGCTTCTCGGCATTGCGTCCGACCAGGATCGGGTCGGGCAGGATCCGGGTGCCGTCGGAGAGCTCGACACCGCCCTGCTCCTGGATCGCCAGGATGCTGCGCACCAGGTGCTGGCGGTAGCCCATGCGTCCGGTGACGCCGTTCATGATGATGCCGAGCCGTCGTGTGGCCATGTGTTCGTTCCTCGTCTGCTGGAGAGCGATGGGGGAAAGCGCTTTCCAGTACGGTAGGACAGATGTGACGCCCGTCGCAAGAGGGCGTTCCGTGATGCCGGACGCAGGAGGCCTTTCGGGGCCCGTCAGGAACGCGGGGGAGTGCTCTCCCGCAGTACGACCTCGCCGTGGACGGACCTCTTGCGAAGCTCCGCCGACGGCTTGCCGAGCACGAGCTCGAGCGCGAGCCGGCCGATGTCGGCCAGGGGAAGACGTACGGTGGTCAGCCCCGGCGTCACGTCGCGCAGCGTGGCGATGTCGTCGAAGCCGGCGACGGCCAGGTCGGGTCCGACCTCGACGCCGGCCTGCCGGCAGGCCGCCAGGGCGCCGACCGCCATCAGGTCGTTGACCGCGAAGACGCAGTCCACCGCGGCGCCGTCGTCCCGGCCGTCCTCGAGCAGCCGGGTCATCGCCCGGCGGCCGCCGTCGCGGCTGAACTCGTCGGAGACGTACGCCGGCTCCGAGCCGGTCGCCTCCCGCCACCCCTCCGCGAAGCCGGCGTGGCGTTCGGCCGAAACCAGCAGGTCCTCGGGGCCGGTGAGCACCGCGGCGCGGCGATAGCCGAGGCCGACCAGCCGCTCGGCCAGCGCCTTGGCGCCGCCGTGGTTGTCGATCACGACGGTGTCGACCGGCAGGCGCGGCTGGCTGATCGCGGCCGCCCGGCCGCCGCCGTCCAGGTAGGACGTCAGCAGG
>NZ_JBHVGB010000275.1:0-4633 GCF_042801335.1 Nocardioides sp. NPDC057577
CGGTAGAGACGGTGGCCTCGGCACCGTTCTCGGGGGCGAGGCGGGAGACGGCGCTGAGGATGGCGTCGGGGTCGACGGCGTCACCACCACCGGGGCGGACCTCCACGTGGAGGTGGTTGCCGGTGGAGTTGCCGGTCGAGCCGACGTAGCCGATGACCTCACCGGGGGAGACCGTCTGGCCGACGGAGACGCCGTAGTCACTCTGGTGGCAGTACCAGATCTCGGTGCCGTCCTCGAGGGTGATGATCGTCCGGTTTCCGTACGCACCGCCCCAGGCGGTCTCGGTGACCGTGCCTCGGGCGATCGCGTGGATCGGCGTGCCGTAGGGGGCCGCGAAGTCGAGACCCGTGTGGGTGCTGGACCAGTTGGAGCCGGACGAGCCGAAGGTGCCGGTGATGCGGTAGACGCCCGCCGGGATCGGCAGCTCCCACATGTTGGACTTGAGGAACTTGTCCTGCTTGTCGGCCTGGACGTCGACGCCCTGGAGCGCCTTCTCGCGGGTGCTCGCCGCGGTGTCGGCCTCGGAGCGCTCGTCGTTGCGGGTGACGGTCGCGGAGCGGTCACCGACGACGACCATGTCGCTGTCGCCCCCGAGCGCGGTGGCTCCGACGAGGCGTACGTCATCGGCGGCGACCATCGTCGGTCCGCCGGTCAGCGCGATGCCACCGATGGCGGCAGCGAGAGCGGCGGCGCCGGCGGTCAGCGGGACCGTCGGGCGGCCACCGGCCGCCGCAGCGGAGGCGCGCCGGGTGCGGGGACGGGTGGGACCACCGATGCCGACCATCGTGCCGGTGGTCTCGACCGCCGGGAGGTCGTGCAGCTCGGGGCGGTAGGTCGCGATCTCGCTGATGCTCGGCAGGTCGATGCTGCCCGTGTCGGCGCGGAAGTAGGTCTCGGCCTGCTGCGGGTCGCGGTCGTAGCCGTCGGCGTAGTCGTCCTGGTAGTACGCCTCGTGAGCCTGCGGCTCCTCGTAGTAGGGCGCGTCGACGGTGTAGGACTCGGCCGGAAGGTCGATCGCCATCGAGTCGAAGTCGATCTGCTGCGGCAGCGACACCGGCGGGGCCGGGAACGAGGTCGTGTCGATCTTGAACGACGTCGGGGGCGCGTCGAACGCCTCCTGGAACCCGCGGGGCTCCTGGATCTCCGGCTCGTAGGCCGGAGCAGCAGGGGCGACCGGGGGAGCCGGGATCTGGCGGGCCTCGCGCACCGCGCGGATCTTGCCGGTCAGCGGCGCGAACGTGTTGGCCATCCGCAGCGGCTTCGGCGTGTGCGTCGGCTCGGGCGCCTGGAAGGTCGGCTCAGGAGCGACCGGCGCCACCGGCTCGGGAAGCGCGGGAGCTGCAGGAGCAGCCGGAACACCGCGCGGAGGCGTCTTGGTGGAGACCGCCCTGCTCGCCTTGGCGGGCGCGGGCTTGGTCGGCTGGGTCAGGAACATGGTGAGCTCGGAGGTCGTCATGCCTCCTACGCCGAGGTCTTCGAGCACCTCGGGAGTCACCTTGTCCGGGTCGATGCCCATCGAGTGGAGCAGGTCGGCCAGGACCGGGTCGATCTGGTTCGCCCGGCGCTGCACGGGCACGATCGGGGTCGCCGCGGGAGCCGGCGGGGTCGGGAACGAGGCCGGGAAGGAAGGGCCGTCGCCCTCGACGAGAGCACGCAGCTCACTCGTCGAGATGCGGCCGTCGTGGGCCTCGTCGGCGCGCGGGGACCCGACGACCGGCAGCTTGCCGGTCTGCTCGAGAACCACGCGGTTGGGCCGGGCCTTGGCGACCGGCTCTTCGGGAGTCTCAGGGGCGGGGGATGGCTTCGCGGTCCCGACGGCGGGGGACGGCGCGGCGCGCCGCTTCCCGACGTAGGAGGTCGATCCGGTCGCTCGCGGGGCAGGCCTGGAGGCAGGGCTGTCGGTCGCCGGCGCTGCGCGCCGCTTCCCGACGTAGCTGCTGCTGCTCGTGGTTGCTCCGGGGGAAGGGGTGACCGAACGCGGACTGTCACTTGTGACGTCGGCTCGGTGGTTGCCCATCAGTTCATATCTCCGCTGTTCGGGGTCAGACGGCGAGCCATGACTGTAACGGACCGGAGGGCGCGGTCAAGAAATGTGGCACGCCCGTTTCGCTGATTTCACCAACGGCTGTGGCCGAATCAGTCGCTGATCTGCGTATTTCCGCCAGATTCGGAACTCGATTGCGGAACATTCATGTCACCCGAAACGCGTGTCATCGGCCCATTTGGGCATCGATACGCCGTCGAAACCCACCGGTCCCCGGACCGCAGGCCGCGTCGTACGGGGTCAAACGGGGGTCGCTGCGTGGGGCTACGGACTGTTACCCAAGGTTGCCGATTTGTTGGTATGTGTCCGGTGTGTCCGGCCGCACGGTCCGTCAGTGGCGTACGTCACGTCGTGTGCCCTGGGCTCGTAACTCCGGCTCGGCGGGGTCTAAGGTGCTGGACGGACACATCTGAAGACGAGGGCGTCGACCGCTGATCCATGCGGTACGCCGCCCCGTACCGCAACACACAGACCAGGTGGATCAGTGGATCTCATGGAATACCAGGCGAAGGAACTCTTCGCCAAGCACGGCGTGGCGACCACCCTCGGTGTTGTCGTCGACTCGGCGGAGGCGGCCAAGGCCGCGGCCGAGGAGCTGGGTGGCGTCACCGTCATCAAGGCGCAGGTCAAGGCCGGTGGCCGCGGGAAGGCCGGCGGCGTCAAGATCGCCAAGACGCCCGAGGACGCTTTCGAGCACGCCACCAACATTCTCGACCTGACGATCAAGGACCTGCCGGTCAACCGCGTCCTCGTGACGCCGGCGACCCCGCCGGTGGAGGAGTACTACTTCTCCTTCCTGCTGGACCGCTCGAACCGGCAGTACCTCTGCATCGCGTCCGTCGAGGGTGGTGTGGAGATCGAAGAGGTCGCCAAGACCAACCCCGACGCCGTGAAGCAGATCGGCATCGACCCCGGCAAGGGCGTCGACGAGGCCAAGGCGCGCGAGATCGCGACCGAGTGCGGCTTCCCGGAGCCCGTCTTCGAACAGGCCGTCGCGATGATCCAGAGCCTCTACACGGTGTTCACCGAGGAGGACGCGACGCTCGTCGAGGTCAACCCGCTGGCTCGCCTGGAGGGCGACAAGCTGGAGGCCCTCGACGGCAAGGTGTCGCTGGACGACAACGCCTCCGAGATCCGCCACGAGGACCACGAGAGCTTCGTCATCCGTGACGAGGAGGACCCGCTCGAGGCGAAGGCCAAGGACAAGGGCCTCAACTACGTCAAGCTCGACGGCCAGGTCGGCATCATCGGCAACGGCGCGGGTCTGGTCATGTCGACCCTCGACGTGGTCGCGTACGCCGGCGAGGCACACGGCGGCGTCAAGCCCGCCAACTTCCTCGACATCGGTGGCGGCGCCAACGCGCAGGTCATGGCCGACGGTCTCGACGTCATCCTGAACGACGAGCAGGTCAAGTCCGTGTTCGTGAACGTCTTCGGTGGCATCACCGCGTGTGACGAGGTCGCCAAGGGCATCGTCGGCGCGCTGGACATCCTCGGCAACGAGGCCACCAAGCCGCTCATCGTGCGTCTGGACGGCAACAACGTGGACCTGGGCCGCCAGATCCTCAGTGAGGCCAACCACCCGCTGGTCATCATCGTCGACACCATGGACGGCGGCGCCGACAAGGCCGCCGAGCTGGCCAACGCCTGAGGTCGGGAGAGAGAAACATGAGCATCTACCTCAACAAGGACAGCAAGATCATCGTCCAGGGCATCACCGGCGGCATGGGTGCGAAGCACACCGCCCTGATGCTCGACTCGGGCGCCCAGATCGTCGGTGGCGTCAACGCCCGTAAGGCCGGCACCACGGTCACCCACAAGGACGCCGCAGGCGCCGACGTGGAGCTCCCGGTGTTCGGCACGGTCGCGGAGGCGATCAAGGAGACCGGCGCCAACGTGTCGGTCCTCTTCGTCCCGCCGGCGTTCACCAAGGACGCCGCGATCGAGGCCATCGACGCCGAGATGCCGCTGATCGTGGTCATCACCGAGGGCGTTCCGGTCCAGGACACCGCCGAGGTGTGGTCCTACCTGCAGGGCAAGGTCACCCGGATGATCGGTCCGAACTGCCCCGGCATCATCACGCCGGGCGAGTCGCTGGCCGGCATCACCCCGCACACCATCACCGGCAAGGGCCCGGTCGGTCTCGTCTCCAAGTCGGGCACGCTGACCTACCAGATGATGTACGAGCTGAAGGACTTCGGCTTCTCCACCGCCATCGGTATCGGCGGTGACCCGATCATCGGCACCACCCACATCGACGCCCTCGAGGCGTTCGAGAAGGACGACGAGACCAAGGTCATCGTCATGATCGGTGAGATCGGTGGCGACGCCGAGGAGCGGGCCGCGGCCTACATCAAGGAGAACATCTCCAAGCCTGTCGTCGGCTACGTCGCCGGCTTCACCGCGCCGGAGGGTAAGACCATGGGTCACGCCGGCGCGATCGTGTCCGGCTCCGCCGGCACCGCGCAGGCGAAGAAGGAGGCCCTCGAGGCCGCCGGCGTCAAGGTCGGCAAGACCCCGTCGGAGACCGCTGCTCTCGCTCGCGAGATCCTGCAGTCCCTCTGACGTACGTCAGCACCTGACCGCCCC
>NZ_JBHVGB010000276.1:0-4579 GCF_042801335.1 Nocardioides sp. NPDC057577
GCCAAATCTTTCTCGGCGACGGCCGGTGTCAAGGATCGCCGAAGGCGACCGGCGTCAGCCGGCGGCCGCAGGCCGTCCTTTACTCCGGACGCCGCTGAGAACACCCTCCCGTAACGGGTCGGCGGCAAACACCAACCCCCGAACACACCAACCCTCAGCGCGTCCCGACGACCTCCCCACCCCGAACAGTGAGATCGCGCCGCGAGAACCGCGACCGATAGCGCCCGGGAGTCACCCCGACCTCCGAGGTGAACCCAGCCCGGAAGGTCACCGGCGAGTAGTAGCCCGCCTCGTGGCTGATCCGGTCGATCGGCAGGTCGGTGGTCTCCAGGAGGGTCTTGGCGACCGCGATCCGCTCGGCGGAGACCCAGCGCATCGGGGTGGTGGCGAGGTCTCGCTCGAAACGCCGGGCGAGGGTGCGGGGCGAGACCGCGGCGGCCGCCGCCAACCGCTCGAGGGTGACGTCCTCGTGCAGGTTTGCCCTGAGCCAGGCGCGCAGCTCGTCGAGCCAGTGGGCCTGCTCGGTGAGCGGGTCCGCCGCGACGTACTGCGCCTGGTCGCCGTCACGGTGCGAAGCGATGACAAGGTTGCGGGCGATGGTGTTGGCGGCATGCTGGCCGTGGTCGGTGCGGATCAGGTGCAGGCACAGGTCCAGTCCGGCGGCGGAGCCAGCGCTCGTCAGCACGCCGTCGTCGACGTAGATCGCCCGCGGGTCGAGGTCGACCCGGGGATACGTACGCCGGAACAGCTCCGCCCACCGCCAGTGGGTCGTGGCTCGGCGACCGTCGAGCAGCCCGGCCTCGGCCAGGGCGAAGGCACCGGTGCACAGCGAGACCATCCGGGCGCCGCCGGCAGCGGCCCGGCGTAGCTCCCGGACCAGGGTCGGGCTGACCGGATCGCCCGGCCGGATCGCCGGCACCAGCACCGTTCCGGCCTCGGCCAGCGCGGCCATCGGCCGCTGCGGTGTCAGCCGCGGCCCACCATGGACGCGCACCCCACGCAGGTCGCCGCACAGCGCCACGTCGTAGAGCGGGCTGGCGTCGTGGTCCCAGTCGTAGCCGAGCGCCTCGAGCGGCATCCCGATCTCGAACAGGGTCATCCCGTCGACGATCGGGATGGCGATGGACGGTTTCGCAGGCATGGCAAGAATCTATCACTCTAAGTCAATCCTGCCACTCCTCCAGCAGGCTCGGCGCGAGCACGATGGAGTCATGACGAACTACAGGAAGAACCCCAGCAAGGTCCGCAGCACCGTACGCTCAGTCCTCGCCGGCTTCGACGCCGGCGCCCGGATCCGTCACGGCGCCCAGGTCCCGAAGAACCATCCCTCCCGACGCCGGTCGTGATCGTTACAAGCCGAGACGCCTACCGACCGGTAACCCCCGGCCGTTAGGGTGACCGGCATGAGTCACAAGAGCCCTAAGGACTTCTTCGCGCCCCTGGCGGTGGGCGCTCCCGCACCACTGCGGGAGATCCCGGCGCGACCGAGTCGCGCGATCCACTTCTTCGACCCGTCGAACCCGAAGATGGCGGCCAAGGTGCCCGCCATGGTCGGCACCGTCGACGTCCTCCTCGGCAACTTGGAGGACGCCGTCAAGGCCGACAACAAGGTCGCCGCACGCGAGGGCCTGGTCGAGATCGCCAAGGGCACAGACTTCGGGAAGACCCAGCTCTGGACCCGCATCAACAGCCTCGACTCCCCGTGGGTGCTCGACGACCTGGTCACCCTGGTCACCGAGATCGGCGACAAGCTCGACGTCGTGATGGTGCCGAAGGTGCAGGGCCCCGAGGACATCCACTACGTGGACCGGCTGCTCGCACAGCTCGAGGCCAAGGGCGGCGTACAGAAGCCGATCCTCATCCACGCCATCCTCGAGACCGCGCGCGGCGTGGCCAACGTCGAGGAGATCGCGCTCGCCTCCCCGCGCATGCAGGGCATCAGCCTCGGCCCGGCCGACCTCGCGGCCGACCGCAAGATGAAGACCACCCGCGTCGGTGGCGGCCACCCGGGCTACCTGGTCCGCCAGGACCCCGTCGACGGTGACATCCACGGCAACCGCACGGTCTTCCAGCAGGACCTGTGGCACTACACGATCGCGAAGATGGTCGACGCCTGCGCCGCGGCGGGGATCTACCCCTACTACGGCCCGTTCGGCGACATCACCGACGTGGTCGCGGCCGAGGACCAGTTCCGCAACGCGTTCCTGCTCGGCTGCGTCGGCACCTGGAGCCTGCACCCCAAGCAGATCGAGATCGCCAACCGCGTCTTCTCCCCCAGCGTCGAGGACATCAAGCACGCCCGTCGCGTGGTCGCGGCCATGGGCGACGGCACCGGCGCGGTCATGCTCGACGGCAAGATGGAGGACGACGCCTCCCTGAAGCAGTGCCTGGTCCTCGTCGACCTGGCCGAGGAGCTCGCGGCCATCGACCCCGAGCTGAAGAAGGCGTACGACGCGATCGAGATCGAGGACTGAGATGACTGAAGCCACCTTCCGCCCGCTGCGCTCGGTCCTCTACATGCCGAGCTCCAACACGCGCGCCCTCGAGAAGGCCAAGACGATCACCGCCGACGCGCTGATCCTCGACCTAGAAGACGCCGTCGCCCCCGACGCCAAGCCGGAGGCGCGCGAGAACGCGGCCGCGGCCGTGACGTCGGGCGAGTACGGCAACAAGTACCTCACCATCCGCGTCAACGGCGCCGACACCGAATGGCACGAGGCCGATCTGGCCGCCGCCGCCAAGGCCGGCCCCGACGCGATCGTCGTCCCCAAGGTCAACAGCCCCCAGCAGGTGCTCGACCTCGTGGCGGCCTTCGAGAAGGCCGGCGTCCCGGAGCAGACCAAGCTCTGGGCGATGATCGAGAGCCCGTACGCCATCCTCCACGCCGAGGAGATCGCGTCCGCCTCCGAGCGGCTGACGGTGCTCGTCATGGGCACGAACGACCTGGTCAAGGAGCTGTACGTCGACCACGTACCCGCCCGCGCCAACCTGGTCACCAGCCTCCAGCTGGCCGTGCTCGCCGCGCGCGCGAGCGGAAAGGTCATCCTCGACGGCGTCTACAACAACGTGAAGGACGCCGAGGGCTACGCGGCCGAGGTCGAGCAGGGCCGGATCTTCGGGTTCGACGGCAAGACCCTGATCCACCCCGCTCAGGTCGAGGGAGCCAACGCCGGCTTCGCACCGAGCGAGCAGGCGGTAGCCGACGCCAAGGGCCTCATCGAGGCGTTCGAGGCCGCCGGCAGCGGCGTCGCGACGTACAACGGCAAGATGGTCGAGTCGCTGCACGTCGAGAGCGCGAAGCGGGTCCTGAGCATCGCCGAGGCCATCGCCGCACTGTAGGCCAGGAATATCTCTCAATGTATAGAAAAAGTTACTCGTTTTCCGTTTTGGCTGATCAGTAACTTTTTCTCGAGAAGAAGGTGACAAACCGGCGAGATTCTGGTTCCGTTACGTGCTGCGCGACACAACCGACACTCGCTACGCGCTCAGGAGACAGCGTCAGATGACTGAAGCGAATCGTCGGCCCGCGACGGGGGACCACTCGAACGTCCCACCCACGCCGGCTAGACACCCCGCCACACCGATGCTCCCCACGAACGGAACCGCGCCGGACCCCCTCGAGATCGCCCACCGCGCTCTCGAGGGGATGACACCCTCAGACGAGTCGTGGTTCACCAATCCCAAGACGAACCCGGCCGCGGAGCGAGTGCGACCGCATCACACGCCGTACGCACCGCAGCCGCAGCCCGGCACGGCGCTCGTCCTGCGACACGCAGATGCCGGCCACCCGCAGCCGCCACGGGCCACCTACCAGCGCCCGATGCCGCACCCCCAGCTGCCGCAGTACGCCTACCAGCCGAGCCCCTACACGGCCCAGCAGTTCCACCCCGCCGGCCCGGTGATGTTCGCCAACCCGGCGATGCCGTCGTACGCCGCCGCGCAGGTGCCGACCCGGAACAGCGTGGTCGAGGAACACCGGATCCCGAAGGTCCGCGCCCGCAACAAGAAGGCCGTGCTGCTGCCGCTCGCGGCGATGGCGATCGCCTCGGCCGGCATCGGCGCCTTCGCCCAGGCCAACGTCGACCCGGACGTCGAGACCCAGCAGGTCAAGGCCCACGCCGGTCACTACGACGCCGTACCCGTGGTCGACATCGCAGACCAGAAGGTCATCGACGCCCCCGGCGTGATCGCGCCGGAGAAGACATCCCCGTTCTCCCCTGCGGCGCCGGGCACCTCCGGCGGCAAGCACTCCAACGGCGACTACGACGCGCCCTCCACCGCCGAGGCCTACGGTGGCGCTCACTCCTCCAGCGGGACGATCTCCACCCCGCTCGAGGGTGACACCCTGTCGGACAGGGACCCGGCACCGGCCCCCGAACCAGCTCCGCAGCCGACACCGGAGCCGACTCCGCAACCCGAGCCGGAGCCCGAGCCGACCCCCGCGCCGACCCAGCCGTCGCTGGGCAAGGACGTGGTGGCGCCGGTGCTCGACACGGTGACGGGCGTCATCGACGGTCTCACCGGGATTCAGATCGACCTGACGCCCTAGTCAGCAGCCGTTTCAGAACGGGCCGTGACC
>NZ_JBHVGB010000277.1:0-4554 GCF_042801335.1 Nocardioides sp. NPDC057577
GCCCCCCGCGGCGCCCCCCCCGAGCCCGCCGGGGCGCCGCGGGCCCGCGCCGCCGCCCAGAGCGGCGTAAGCACCGAGATCATCGTCATCGACCGGGGCCTGACCCCGTCGGTCGCCGACGCCATCCCCGACGTCCGGATCGTGCTCGGCGACCCCGACCGTGGTGAGCCCGGCGTGGTCGCGGCGTTCGCGCAAGCCAGCGGCGACTTCGTCGCGTACGTCGCTGGGGGAGACATCTGGAAGCCCGGTCGTCTCGCGCGGCTGGTCTCCGTGGCCGAGTCCGGAAGGCCGCTGGTCGCCGACGTGCTGGAGCGCCCGTGGCAGGCGGAGCAACGGTTCGCCGTCGACGTACCTCCGCTCTCGCCCGGACCCGAGGTGCCCGGTCCGCTGATGCGGACCCTGCTCTCGCGGCTGCTGATCTCGGCGCCGCTGCTGGCGCAGGTCGGCGGTCCCCGCGACGACATCGGCTCCGGCTGGGCCTATGACCTCGCGCTGCGGCTGACCTCCGCGGCCACCGTCGAGGTCGTGCCCGAGGTCGGTGTCGAGCGGCGTCAGGGCATCAACCCGCGCCGTCCGCGCCAGGACCGGCTCGCGCTCGACCCCTTCGACCTGGAGTCGTGGGACGACGTCGTACGCAACCGGACCTTCGTCGACTGGGCGGCTCTCGGCTCGCACACCCCTGACCCGGACGTGGTCTCGGTGGTCATCCCCACCTACGACGACTCGCTGCTGACCGTGGGTGCGGTCGAGGCCGTGATGGAGCACGGCGCGGGGGAGAAGCGGCTCGAGATCGTGGTCTGGGACAACGGCTCCTCGGACCGCGTCTCGGCGGTGCTCGACTCGCTCCCGCTGCGGTTCCCCGAGGTGAAGGTGGTGCACAGCACCGTCAACCACAACTTCGCGCTCGGCAACAACCTCGCCATCCCGTACGTCACCGGGGAGACCGTGGTCTTCCTCAACAACGACACCACGGCGCTGGCCGGCTGGCTCTCGCCGCTGGTCTCGGCGCTCGAGGATCCCGATGTGCTCGCGGTGCAGCCGCTGCTGCTCTACCCGAGCGGGTCGGTGCAGTCGGCCGGGGTCGTCTTCCCGCCCTACGGCGGGCTGCCCTACAACATGCTCGCCGAGTACCCGCCGGAGGATGCCGCCGGGCTCTCCGGTCACCGGTTCGCGGCGCTGACCGGTGCGGCGCTGGTGATGCGCTACCGCGACGTGGTCGCGCTGGAGGGCTTCGACCCGATCTTCACCAACGGCATGGAGGACGTCGATCTGTGCCACCGGCTCGCCGCGCTCCGTCCGGGCTCGTTCCGGGTCGTGACCACCTCGGAGGTCGTCCACCACGAGTCGAAGTCGAAGGGCCGGTTCGCCCGCGCCCCGCGCAACCGGCTGATCTACCTCGACCGCTGGGTCGGGCGCACCGAGCCTCGCGACGACGTGGCCGCCTGGGCGGCCTGCGGCTACCAGGTCGTCGGCCGGTCGACGGCCGGGGACCCGACCGGTCCTGCCAAGACGTACGCCGCCACCCGCCCGATCCTCGCGCCCCTGCCGCGCACCTCCGTGATCGAGGGCGTCCCGCAGCTGCGCTGGTCGATCAAGATCTCCGCACCCGGAGCACCCGAGGGCGAGCGGTGGGGCGACACCCACTTCGCCCGCGCGCTGGCCCGCTCGCTGCGCACGCTCGGCCAGTCGGCGGTCGTCGACCACCACTACGAGTGGGAGCGGCCGAGCGCGCTCGACGACGATGTCGTGGTCACCCTGCGCGGCCTCTCGCGCTACTTCCCCGCGCCCGACGGCCGGATCAACATCGGCTGGGTGATCTCCCACCCCGACTCGGTCACCCGCGCCGAGGCGGCCTCGTTCGACCGGCTGCTGGCTGCCGGTCCGATCTGGGCCGAGCGGATGTCGGCGCGATGGGGGATCCGCATCGACCCGCTGCTGCAGGCCACCGACCCGGAGCTCTTCAACCCCGACCGGGCGCTTCCCGACTCCGGTCACCCGGTGCTCTTCGTCGGCACCTCACGCGACGTCGAGCGCCCGATCATCCACGACGCCGTCGCGGGCGGGCTGCCGCTGTCGGTCTACGGTCACGGCTGGGAGCCCTACATCCCGCGCCACTACGTCAAGGCCCAGCACATGTCCAACACCCGGCTCGGTGCCGAATACCGGGCCGCCGGAGTGGTGCTCAACGACCACTGGGCCGACATGCGCGACTACGGCTTCATCTCCAACCGGCTCTTCGACGCCGTCGCCTCCGGTGCCCGGGTCATCTCCGACGACGTCGTCGGCCTCCGCGACGTCTTCGGCGACACCGTGCAGGTCTACGAGACCCCCGAGGACCTGGTGAAATGGTCCTCGATGCCCGACCCCTCGGTCGTCTTCGGCACCGACGAGCACATCCGCGCCGAGGCCGCCCGCATCCACCGCGACCACGGCTTCGACGCCCGCGCCCGCTCCCTCCTCGACATCGCGCTCGAGGAGCGTGCCAAGCGATAGCCGAGGCGTCACGCGCGTCGGCCGAGTGGTCGCCCGGCGGGGTCGAGACGTCGCGTACGTCGGCCGAGAGGTCACGTACGTCGGTCGAGGCGTCACGCCTGAGGGCCCGCGAACCTGTCAGAGTGTCCGCATGACGAAGCTCTCCGTGATCCAGGCGCGCGAGCGGGACGCGCTGGTCGATGACCTGAGGTCGCTCGCACCCGACCGGTGGCGAGGGGCCACCCTCTGCGGGGAGTGGGACGTGGAGGAGGTCGTGGCGCACCTCGGTGCGGCCTCGCGGCTCTCGTTCCCGGGCTGGCTGCGCAGCATGATCGGGGCGCGGTTCGATCCGGACGTACACAACCGCAGGCGGCTCGAGGAGTTCCGTGGCCCCTCGCCCGCGGAGACGCTGGAGATGTTCGCGGGGATCGGTCCGATCCGACTGCCGCGCAAGGAGAGCGTCGGCGGGCTGGGGGAGATGATCGTGCACAGCGAGGACATTCGCCGGCCGCTCGGCATCCGGCACGACCCCGATCCCGATGGGCTCCTGGCGGTCGCGACGTTCTTCGCCGCCAAGGACTTCGCGGTCAACAGCAAGTCGCTGGTCGCGGGGCTTCGCCTCCGAGCGATCGACGCGGAGTTCGTGGCTGGTGACGGTCCCGAGGTCGGCGGGCGCCTGCTCGACCTGGTCATGGCGATGGCCGGCCGGGGCGAGGTGCTCGAGGATCTGAAGGGGGACGGCGTTCCAGAGCTCCGGCGCCGGCTGGACTGAGACTCCGAACCAACTGGTTCGTCCAGGCCGCCGTAGGGTGTCGGATGGAGATGACGGCACGGCAGCATGGGGGAGACGGGTTGGGAAGCGACGGGAGCCGGCTCGAGCGGTTGATGCAGGAGTCCGTCCGGGTCTCCCCGGCCCCGGGAAGCCACTCGCCCGCTTGGCGCGCGAGCGTGACGCTGCTCGTCGGGTTGGTGGCGCTCGCCGTGACCGGACACATCGAGCTGGCCGCGTACGCCTGCTTCGGCACCTTCGCCTCGATCTACGGCGGCCGCCAGCCGCTGCGAGGACGGTGGCGGACCCAAGCCGCGGCCGGAGCGCTGATGTGCGCGGCGGTCCTGTGCGGTGCGCTCGTCGCGACCTCTCCGCACCGGGCCTGGCTCGTCATCCCCGTCGCCGCGGTGTGGGCCGCGGCCGGGTCGATGCTCTCGGACCGGTTCGTGCTGCGGCCGCCGGGACCGATGTTCCCGGTGTTCGCGGTGGCGACGTGTGCCGCGCTTCCGGTGACGCTGTCGGGGGTCGCGGTCGCGGTCGGAGTAGCGGCGGCGGCCGCGCTGATCGCGGTGTTCCTCGGGCTGCTCGAGGAGCGGCTGGCCGGGAACGGAGCCTCGGTCGAGCCAGCTCGTGGTGAGGTCCGGCTCGACCATGCGACCGCGGTCGTCGTCGCGGTCGTGGTCGCCGGGACGATCTCGACCGCGCTCGGGCTGAGCCACACCTACTGGGCGATGGTGGCCGCGGCGGTGCCCTTCGGGGTCACCGGCTTGCTGGCCCAGACGACCCGCGGCCTGCAGCGCGTCGTCGGTACGCTGGTCGGCCTGGTCCTGGCCGCCGTACTTCTCTCCGTCTCCCTGCCCGCCCTCGTCGTCGCCGTGGTCGTCGCCGCGCTCCAAGCAGTCACCGAGCTGCTCGTCGGGCGCCACTACGGCCTCGCGCTCGTCGTCATCACCCCGCTCTCGCTGCTGATGGTCCAACTCGGCCACCCGCAGCCCGTCGACGCGCTGCTGTGGTCACGCCTCGCCGAGACCCTCCTCGGCGTCGTCGTAGGCCTCGCCGCCGCCCTCGCCCTCCGCGAGTACCGCCGCCGCTGACCAAAGCCGAGGCGTCAGGCGCGTCGACCGAGGCGTCACGTACGCCGGCCGAGGCCTCACGTGCGTCGGTCGAGGCGTCACCCACTGCCAACTCGGCCGTCCTTAGTGACGCTTCGCCCGACGGGGCTGACGTTTCGGCCGGCGGGGCGCTGAGGTAGAGGATTACGCGCCGAGTCGGCGCAACCGCACGCCTCGCTCGCTTCGCTTCGCTCCAAGGCG
>NZ_JBHVGB010000278.1:0-4532 GCF_042801335.1 Nocardioides sp. NPDC057577
AGGCGGGGTGGGTGGCGGTCACGACGGGGCGACTCGGCGACGGTTGCGGTCAGGACGCGCCGACTCGGCGACGGTTGCGGTCAGGACGCGCCGACTCGGCGACGGTTGCGGTCAGGATGCGCCGACTCGGCGACGGTTGCGGTCAGGATGCGCCGACTCGGCGACGGTTGCGGTCAGGATGCGCCGACTCGGCGAAGGCCGGCGCGAAAACTGAAACGCAACGAAAGCCAGCCCCCTCTTGACGCAAGTGACGTGCGCCACTAACGTCGGATGCGCGCTTTGAAACCTTTCAACCGCACACAGAGAGGCTCTCCGATGACGACGTTCGACCAGATCTCGGGCGACCTGGCCGCCCTTGAGATCGAGGTCCCCTCGTGGGCCTACGGAAACTCGGGGACCCGGTTCAAGGTCTTCGGCACCCCCGGCACCCCGCGCACCCCCGAGGAGAAGGTCGCCGACGCGGCCACCGTCCACCGCTTCACCGGCCTGGCGCCGAGCGTCGCGCTGCACATCCCGTGGGACAGGGTCGATGACTACGCGGCGCTGCGCGGCTATGCCGAGGACCAGGGGATCGCGCTCGGCACGATCAACTCCAACACCTTCCAGGACGACGACTACAAGCTCGGTGCGCTCACCCACACCGACGCGAAGATCCGGCAGAAGGCGATCGACCACCACTTCGAGTGCATCGAGGTGATGGACGCGACCGGCTCGCGCGACCTGAAGATCTGGCTCGCCGAGGGGTCCAACTATCCGGGGCAGGCCGACATGCGCGGCCGCCAGGACCGGCTCGCCGAGTCGCTCGCGACCATCTACGAGCGCTTGGGCGACGAGCAGCGCCTGGTGCTGGAGTACAAGTTCTTCGAGCCGGCGTTCTACCACACCGACGTCCCCGACTGGGGCACGTCGTTCGCCCAGGTCAGCGCCCTCGGTGACCGGGCCGTCGTCTGCCTCGACACCGGCCACCATGCGCCCGGCACCAACATCGAGTTCATCGTGATGCAGCTGCTGCGGCTGGGGAAGCTCGGCTCCTTCGACTTCAACAGCCGCTTCTACGCCGACGACGACCTGATCGTCGGCGCGGCCGACCCGTTCCAGCTCTTCCGGATCCTCGTCGAGGTCGTCCGCGGCGGCGGCTTCAAGCCGCTGAAGGATGGCGGGGTCGCGTTCATGCTCGACCAGTGCCACAACATCGAGAAGAAGATCCCGGGCCAGATCCGGTCCGTGCTCAACGTCCAGGAGATGTCCGCGCGGGCGCTCCTCCTCGACACCGACGCTCTTGCCAAGGCGCAGGAGGACGGCGACGTACTCCTGGCCAACGAGATCTTCATGGACGCCTTCTACACCGACGTACGCGCCGACCTCGGCGGGTGGCGTGAGGACCGTGGCCTGGCCGCGGACCCGATGCGCGCCTACCTGGCCAGCGGCTACCAGGAACAGATCGAAGCCGCCCGAGTCGGCGGCACCCAGGCCGGATGGCTGTGAATCACGTGAGCGGGAGAAAGATGACCACTGCAGAAGACCTGATCGCGCGCTCGAACCGTCTCGGCGCGGATCCGAAGAACACCAACTACGCCGGCGGCAACACCTCCGCCAAGGGCACTGCGACCGACCCGGTGACGGGCCAGGACGTCGAGCTGCTCTGGGTCAAGGGCTCCGGCGGTGACCTCGGCACCCTGAAGGAGAGCGGTCTGGCGGTGCTCCGGCTCGACCGGATGCGCGCGCTCGTCGACGTCTACCCGGGCGTCGAGCGCGAGGACGAGATGGTCGCCGCGTTCGACTACTGCCTGCACGGCAAGGGCGGCGCGGCGCCGTCGATCGACACCGCGATGCACGGCCTCGTCGACGCCGAGCACGTCGACCACCTCCACCCCGACTCCGGCATCGCGATCGCGACCGCCGCCGACGGCGAGAACCTCACCAAGGAGATCTTCGGCGACCAGGTCGTCTGGGTGCCGTGGCGCCGACCCGGCTTCCAGCTCGGCCTCGACATCGCCGAGCTCAAGGCGAAGAACCCGCAGGCGGTCGGCTGCATCCTCGGCGGCCACGGCATCACCGCCTGGGGCGACACCTCCGAGGAGGCCGAGAAGAACTCGCTCTGGATCATCGACACGGCCGCCGCCTACATCGCCGAGCACAGCAAGGCGGAGCCGTTCGGCCCCGCGCTCGACGGCTACGCGCCCCTGGACGAGGCGGAGCGGCGTACGAAGGCTGCTGCTCTGGCTCCCACGATCCGTGGCATCGCCTCGGCGGACCAGCCGATGGTCGGCCACTTCACCGACGCCGAGGTGGTCCTCGACTTCCTGGCCAGCGAGGCGCACCCGCGTCTGGCCGAGCTCGGCACCTCGTGCCCCGACCACTTCCTGCGCACGAAGGTGAAGCCGCTGGTCCTCGACCTCCCGGCCTCCGCCTCGGTGGAGGAGTCGATCGCCCGCCTCAAGGAGCTCGCGGTCAGCTACCGCGAGGACTACCAGGGCTACTACGACCGGCACGCCGACGCGAACAGCCCCGCGATCCGCGGCAAGGACCCGCTCATCGTCCTGGTCCCCGGCGTCGGCATGTTCTCCTTCGGCAAGAACAAGCAGACCGCCCGGGTGGCGGGGGAGTTCTACGTCAACGCGATCAACGTGATGCGCGGCGCCGAGGGGCTCTCGACGTACGCCCCGATCGACGAGTCGGAGAAGTTCCGGATCGAGTACTGGGCGCTCGAGGAGGCCAAGCTCCAGCGGATGCCCGCACCCAAGCCCCTCGCGACCAGGGTCGCCCTGGTCACCGGCGCCGCCTCCGGCATCGGCAAGGCCACCGCGCAGCGGCTCGCCGCCGAGGGCGCCTGCGTCGTGATCGCCGACCTCGACCTCGCCAAGGCCGAGGCCGCTGCCGCCGAGATCGGCGGCCCCGACGTCGCCGTGGGTCTCGCCGCGGACGTCTCGAACGAGGCCGCCGTGCAGGCGATGTTCGACGCCGCGGTGCTCGCCTTCGGCGGTGTCGACCTGGTCGTCAACAACGCCGGCCTGTCGCTGTCCAAGTCGCTGCTGGAGACCACCGAGCGCGACTGGGACCTCCAGCACGACGTGATGGCCAAGGGCTCGTTCCTGGTCTCCAAGGCTGCGGCGAAGGTGCTGATCGAGCAGGAGATGGGCGGCGACATCGTCTACATCTCCTCCAAGAACTCGCTCTTCGCCGGGCCCAACAACGTCGCCTACGGCGCAGCCAAGGCCGACCAGGCCCACCAGGTCCGCCTGCTGGCCGCCGAGCTCGGTGAGCACGGCGTCAAGGTCAACGGCATCAACCCCGACGGCGTGGTCCAGGGCTCCGGCATCTTCGCCGGCGGCTGGGGCGCCAAGCGGGCCGAGGTCTACGGGGTCAAGGAGGAGGAGCTCGGCAAGTTCTACGCCCAGCGCACCCTGCTCAAGCGCGAGGTGCTCCCGGAGAACATCGCCAACGCCGTCTTCGTGCTCTGCGGGCCCGACCTGACCCACACCACCGGCCTGCACGTCCCCGTCGACGCCGGCGTCGCCGCAGCGTTCTTGCGATGAGTCCACACGTCAGGGTCGCGGCGGTCGACCTGGGTGCCACCTCCGGTCGGGTGATGTCCGGCCGGATCGGTGGCGACCGGGTCGAGATCAACGAGCTGCACCGCTTCCCCAACGGAGCGGTACGTGTCCGCGGCTCGCTCTTCTGGGACGTGCTCGGCATCCATCGCGAGGTGCTCACCGGCATCCGTGAGGTGGCCGGCACGGGACCGCTGCACGGCATCGGGATCGACTCCTGGGCCATCGACCACGGGCTGCTGGACCACGACGGCCAGCTGCTCGGCCAGGTCTTCAGCCACCGCGACGCCCGTGTCGAGGGGATCGCCGAGAAGGTGGTCGCGCAGATCGGTGCGGCCACGCTCTACGGCACCACCGGCATCCAGCAGCTCCCGTTCAACACGATCTACCAGCTCGTCGCGGCCCGCGGCACCACCGCGTTCGATGCGGCCGAGACGATGCTGCTGCTGCCGGACCTGCTCGGCTACTGGCTCACCGGTGCGATCGGCGCCGAGCGCACCAACGCCTCGACCACCCAGCTCTACGACGTCCGGCAGGGCGTCTGGGCGGTCGACCTGTGCCGGGAGCTCGGGCTTCCCGAAGGGGTCCTCCCGCCCCTTCGGGACCCGGGCTCTCTCCTCGGGCCGCTGCTGCCCGACGTCGCCGAGGACCTGGGTGCCTCGGCCGAGGTGCCCGTGGTGGCGGTGGGCTCCCACGACACCGCCTCGGCGGTCGTCGCGGTCCCCGCAGAGGCCCGCGACTTCGCCTACATCTCCTCGGGCACCTGGTCCCTGGTCGGCCTCGAGCTCGACCGGCCCGTGCTGACCGAGGACGCCCGGCTCGCCGACTTCACCAACGAGGTCGGCGTCGACGGGACCATCCGGTTCCTCAAGAACGTGATGGGCCTGTGGGTCCTGTCCGAGTCGCTGCGCTCGTGGAGCGAGCGGCGCTACCAGGGCGCCGAGCTCCGCTCGCTGCTCGCGGCCGCGGCGGAGCTCGAGC
>NZ_JBHVGB010000279.1:0-4352 GCF_042801335.1 Nocardioides sp. NPDC057577
GTGCCATCTCGGCCGACGGGGGTGACGTCTCGGCTACTCCTCGAGCCGCCAGGCCGCCTTGAGGGAGAGCTGGCCGCCGGTCTGGAGCAGGGCGCGGCTGTAGAGACGCTCGGCGAGGCGTACGAGGGCGACGCCGAAGGCGAGGAGCAGGACCACGGCGATGATCGGCTCCCACCAGGCCGCGGTGCCTTCGACCAGGCGCATCGGCATGAGTACGGCCGAGAGCGGGGGGACGTACGATCCGATCTGCTCGCCGACGCCGTCGAGGTAGAGGGCGCCGAAGAACATCACCATGAGCAGCATCGTGATCGGGGTGGAGGAGGACTGCAGGTCCTCGGTGCGGGAGGCGAGCGCGCCCGCGACCGCCCACAGGGTCGAGAGCACCACGAAGCCGATCAGGAAGAAGACCACGAACCAGCCGATCGCGCCGGACAGGGCCGGTAGGGCGAAGCTGAACTCGGTCAGGCTCAGGCCGACGAGCCCGACGGCCACATAGATGAGCATCTGCCCGACGGCGATGACGGCGTTGCCGATGATCTTGCCGGCGAGCAGCTGCCGCAGCGGCACGGCGGCGGCGATCATCTCCACGATCCGCGACTGCTTCTCCTCCACGACGCTGTTGGCCAGCGTCATCCCGAACATGATCGAGGCGAAGTAGAAGACGATCGCGAGGGCGTACCCGACGATCCACCGGATGGCGCTCAGCTCGCTGTCGCCCTCGATCTGGTCGAACGCGACCTGCGCTCCTTCGGTGAGCACGGCCGCCGAGGTGCCCGCCGCCTGGGCGTTGCCGGCGAGGACGATCTCCTGGACCGCCTGATCGACCACGTCGCGAAGGTCGGAGTCGGCCTCCTCGAGGGTGACCAGGGTCCACCCGTCCGAGGTCACCCGCAGATACGCGTCGGCCTGCTCCTCCTCGAGAGCGTGCCGGGCGGTGTCGTCGTCGGCGACCTCGACCGGCTCGATGCTCACCAGCTTGTCGATGTCGCCGGCCCGCTCGGCGATGCCCTCGACCATCGCTTGCGAGGCCGTGGAGGAGTAGGCGAGGTCGTAGGTCTTCTCGCGGCTCTCGCTCCACGCGGTGAATCCGAGCACGCCCACGATCACCGCGAGCATGACCGCGGTGCCGATCAGGGTCGACTTGTCGGTGGCACGGACCGCGATCTCGCGCCGGGCGACGATCTGCCACACGGGCTGGCTCCTGGGCTTCGTCCTCATGCGGTGACCTCCCGGTAGATCTCGGACAGGCGGGGTACGACACGGTGGAAGTCGAGCACGTTCCCGCGGCTGGTGGCCTCGGTGAGCAGCTTCTGCTCGGCGCCGGGGGAGACGACCTCGATCTCGGCCTCGGGGCCGGAGACGTCGCGGACGTGGAGGCCCGGCAGGTCGCGTACCCAACCGGCGTCGCCGTCGAGGACGAGCCGGTAGCGGAGCGCCGTGTCCGCGCGCAGCTCCTCGCCCGTCCCCTGGGTGACGACCCGGCCGCGGGCCATCACCACCAGCCGGTCGCAGAGCCGGTCGACGAGGTCGAGCTGGTGGGAGGAGAAGACGACGGGTACGCCGTCGCGAGCGTGCTCGCGCAGCAGGTCGGCCATCGCGTCGATGGCGTCGGGATCGAGCCCGGAGAAGGGCTCGTCGAGGATCAGCGCCATCGGCGCGGGGACGAGGGCGGCGATGATCTGGACCCGCTGCTGGTTGCCCAGGGACAGCTTCTCCAGCGGATCCTTCATGCGACCGCCGAGGCCGAACCGCTCCAACAGTGCGGAGATCTCCCGGCGCGCGTCGGCAGTGGACATGCCGCGCAGCCGCGCCAGGTAGACCAGCTGGTCCAGGATCGGCTGCTTCGGGTAGAGACCGCGCTCCTCGGGCATGTAGCCGAACCGGCGCCGGTCCTCACGGGTGACCTCGTGGCCCTGCCAGGACACCGTCCCGGCGTGCGCGGCCAGCACCCCCATGATCATCCGCATGGTGGTGGTCTTCCCGGCACCGTTGCCGCCCACGAACCCGGTGAGCCCACCGGACGGGACCGGGAAAGACACGTCGTCGACGGCGACCATCTCACCGAAGCGACGGGTCAACCCGCTGACCTCGAGCATCGAATCTCCTCTGCGTTGGGAACGAACGGGGCCCACGCTATTTCAGCCCCGCGCCCGGCGGATCCGTCGCGAGGATGAACTCGCCCTCACCCGTTGGGCGGGCCGGCCGGAAGAAGGCCGTGGCGGTGGATGAAGACCACCGTCTGCACCCGGTCGCGCAGCTGCAGCTTGGCCAGGCAGGCCGACACGTGGGTCTTCACGGTCGCCTCGGTGAGGAAGAGCCGGCGGGCGATCTCGTTGTTGCTCAGTCCCTCGCCGATGAGCAGCAGCACCTCGCGCTCGCGGGCGGTGAGCAGGGCGAGCTCCTTGGGCGGCTTCGTCCTCGGAGTCGAAGGAGCGTTGTCGCTGGTCACCCGCCCGATCACGCGCATCGTGACCTCCGGGGCGAGCAGCGCGTGGCCGTCTGCCGCGGCCCGCACCGCCTCGGCCAGCGAGTCGGGGTCGGCGTTCTTGAGCAGGAAGCCGCTGGCGCCGGCGGCGAGTGCGTCGAAGAGATAGTCGTCGCGGTCGAAGGTGGTCAGGATGATCACCTTGGCGTGCCCCTCGGCGACCACCGTACGCGTCGCCTCGATGCCGTCGGTGCCGGGCATCTGCACGTCCATCAACACCACATCAGGCCTCAGCTCGCGCGCCTTGGCGATGGCGTCGGCGCCGTCGGAGGCCTCACCGACCACCGAGATGTCGTCCTCCAACGAGAGGATGAGTCGGAATCCCGAGCGCACCAGCTGCTGGTCGTCGGCGAGCAGCACCCGGATCACGCCGGCACCCCCGTCTCGATCGGGAACCGCACCCGCACCCGGAACCCCTGCACGGCCCTGGGCCCGATGTCGACCTCCGCCTTCCGGATGGCCGCCCGTTCGCGTACGCCGAGCAGACCCAGTCCGCTGCCGGAGGTGCCGTGCCGGGGCCGGCCGTTGTCGGTGACCTCGACCTCGGCGTACGGCGCGGCCGACGCCCGGTCGACACGGAGGACGACCTGGGCGCGGTCGGCGGTGGAGTGGCGGCGTACGTTGGCCAGCGCCTCCTGGACGATCCGGTAGACCGAGTGCGCCAGCGGCAGCGAGAGGTCCTCGACCGGCCCGACGGCCTGGTAGTCGACCCGCAGCCCGCTCTCGCGTACCTCGTCCAGGAGCGCGGGTAGGTCCTCGAGGCGCGGCTCCGGGCGGCGTACGCCCTCGGCCTCCGTCTCCGTCTCGCCGGCCGGGTCGCGCAGCGTGCCGAGCAGGGAGCGCATCTGGGTGACGCCCTCGCGCGCGGAGGTCTCGACGTTGCCGAGCGCCTCGGCAGCGCCCTCGATGTCACCCGGACGGCCGCGTTCGAGCAGCTTGCGCCCGGCTGCGGCCTGGACGCCGACGACCGCGACGTGGTGGGCGACCACGTCGTGCAGCTCGCGCGCGATGCGCAGGCGCTCGTCGATGACGGCGCGGCGCTGGAGCTGCCCGGACTGGGCGGCGATGGTCGCGGCCTGCTCGGCGAGCTCGGCCTTCTGTCGTGCGCCCCGCCAGGCGACCTGGCCGCCGACGATCGCGCCGGCGAAGTAGAGCAGGTTCATCATCGTGGTGAGCAGCACGTAGGCGGTCACCGGGCCGATGAGCGTGGAGCCTTCGGCGTCGGCGGTCGCCTCGCGGATCTCGTCGATACCGCTGCCGACCGCGAACTGCCAGGAGAGCCAGGCGAACATGAACAGGGTGATCAGCCCCATCACGACCACCATGTCCCGCCGGCGCCGTGCCCAGGCGGCTCCCGCGAAGAAGGCCACGAAGTAGATGATCTGCATCGGCAGCAGCCCCATCACGGTCGGGAGCCACACCCCGGTGACGAACATGTGCAACCCGGCCAGGAGCGCGACCGTGAGCGGGAAGCGCCGCCTGAAGACGAGCAGCGCCGCGCCGACGACCACGGCCGTCCACTCGACCCACGTCGGTGCGTCGCTGGAGTCGAGCGTCCCGACTCCCCGGATCAGCTCCAGGGTGGCCAGGCTCGAGACCAGCACGATCGCACCGACGAGCCAGTCGCCGAGCGTGATCGAGCCCTCCCGCTCCCAGTCGTCGTCGGTCGCGAAGAAGGTCGCCAGCCGGCCGGGCGAGCCGGAGGTGTCATGCACAGTCACCCGGCCAACCCTAGTTCGGCCGGAGGACCAGGTCCTCAGTCTCGAGTCGGAGTCCGACCCCGCTGGTCGAGCCGCGAGGCCGCCTGCGGCCGAGCGTGTCGAGACCAACACGGTCCCCTCGGCGCTCGATAGGACCGTGTTGGTCT
>NZ_JBHVGB010000280.1:0-4325 GCF_042801335.1 Nocardioides sp. NPDC057577
CGTCCTGACCAAGAACGACGCCTAGTCGGCTCGTTCTAACGAGCCGACTCGGCGTGATTTGGTCAGTTTGCGCCGGCTCGGCGACGGGCGCGGTAGTGGAGCTTGGCGCTGACGTAGCCGCGCCAGCCGACCAGGGTGAGGCCGAGGAAGAGGATCGAGACGACCAGGAAGGCCGGTGCCAGGCCGCCACCGGTGAGGCCGCGCAGCAGCATCCCGATGACGTACGTCCCGAGCCAGACGACCACGCCCGCCGGCCAGGCGCGGGCGGCCGACCAGCGGCGCCAGGCCAGGACGGCCCAGGCCACGGTGAGCCCGACCAGGAAGGGCCAGGCGATGCGGAGCACGACGAGCGCCGGGCCGGAGTCGTGCGACTGGCGGCCGGCGAAGGCGAAGAGGAGCACGAAGAAGACGTCGACCGCGAAGGCCGCGACCGCCCACCTGGGCACGAGCCCGGCGACGAGTGGGGAGGACGACTTCGTGGAGGACATGGTGCCCAGAATACGAGCCCGGCCTACGCCGGGAGCCAGGCCCCGCCGCGCATCACCCGGGTCGGCCGCAGCGACTCGTCGGTGAGTACGAGGTCGGCGCGAGCTCCGGGCTCGAGGCGGCCCGCGTCGAGGCCCACCACCGATGCCGGCCGCAGGCTGGAGGCCCTCATCAGCATGGCCAGGTCGATCCCCGCGGCCGCATGGCGGCGCACCTGGTCGATGAGCCGCGAGGTGCCTCCGGCGATCGATCCGTTGCCGGTGCCATCGGCGATCCTGGCGACCCCGTCCCGCACCTCCACGGCCAGCGGGCCGAGCTGGTAGTCGCCGTCGGCCATCCCGGCCGCGGCCATCGCATCCGTGACGAGCACGACCGACCCGGGCACCATCGACATCACCGCCCGGACCGTCTCGTCGTCCAGGTGTACGCCGTCAGCGATCAGCTCCACGCAGGCATCGCCGACACCGGCGGCCCCCAGGGATCCGAGCACCGGCCCAGGAGAGCGGTGGTGCGCGGGCGGCATCCCGTTGAACAGGTGCGTGACCAGGCTGCCCGGCCCGGACAGGAAGGCCCGAGCCTGCGAAGCCGACGCAGCGGTGTGTCCCAGCGCGACCACGACCCCGGCCGAGGTGAGCACGGAGGCGACCTCGTCGGCACCGGGGAGCTCCGCGGCCAGCGTCATCACCCGCAGGTGTCCCCGCCCGGCGGCGACGAACTCGCGCGCGAGCCCGGCATCCGGCGCGATCAGCAGCTCGGGATCGTGCGCTCCTCGGCAGGAGTGCTCCAGGAACGGCCCCTCCATGTGGATCCCGGCGATCAACCCGTCCTCGGCGGCCCCCGCCAAGGCGGAGACGACCGACAGCAACCGGGAAGGCGAGTCGGTCACGGTCGAGGCGAGCAGCGTGGTCGTCCCGGCAGCATGATGAACTCCGGCAGCCACCGCGATCTCGTCCGACGACGTGGAGTGGAACGACGCGCCACCGCCGCCGTGGTTGTGGATGTCCACCAGCCCCGGCAGCAGGATCCCGGCCGACTCCGGATCGGCGTCGGTCACCGGTCGGACCCCGGCGATCACCCCGCCCGCGACGCTGACGACCAGATCGTCGAAGCCACCGGGTCGCGGCACCAGGCCGCGTACGTCTAGATCCATCGCTTGAACCAGATCCTCGTCAGCCATTCATGCCGGGTGAGCAGCTCATCGGTGTAGATCGGCCAGAACCAGGCGAAGTTGCAGATCACGAGCACGACGAAGATGCCGCCGGCGACGGCACCCCCGACGCGGCGCCGGGTGGCGGGGCTTCCGCCGGCCTGCGGCGGTGGCCGGTCGAGCAGCTTGCCCAGACACAGACACAGGCCGAGCACGAGGAACGGCAGCGCGATGATCATGTAGAAGGAGAAGATCGGCCGCCCGGCGTACTGCAGCCACGGCAGCCACGTCGAGAGCACCCCGACGACGGCGACCCCGAACCTCCAGTCCCGCGCGGCGACCCACATGAACGCGGAGACGATCAGCGCGATGAACGCTCCCCACCACAGCACCGGGGTGCCCAGCAGCAGCACCTGCCGCAGGCACGTCCCGGCCTCCTCGGGACCGTCGCCGTCGGGGTCCGCCGTCGGCGTCGCCTCGCACATCTCGCCGCGCGACTTCGCGCCGGACAGGATCCCGGTGTCGGCGGCGACCCCGACCGGCCGGTTCAGCACCAGCCAGCCGATCGGATGGGACCCGTAGGTGTGCTCGGCGCACTCCAGGAAGTGGGTGTGGAAGGTGAAGACGTCGCGGTGGTAGTACCACAGCGACCGCAGCGACTGACTGACCTCGCCGAGGCCGGAGGCGTCCGGCTCCGTGGCGGTCGGCCAACGCTTGTCGTTGAGGTTCTCGGGGACGTACGACTTGTTCTCGCAGTGGCCCTCGCCGGTGTAGCGCGTGTATTGCGTCGCCGAGAGCGACTCCTCGTAGACGTCCGCGTGGGTCATCCACGGGATCCACGTCATCACGTAGACCGCGAGCGCGACCCCCACCAGGTGCACGAACGCCGTCGGGCCGTCGGCCACGCAGGCGCGGAGCCAGGCGAGACGTACGCCGAAGGAGCGCCGCATCCCGGCGGACCAGGCCACATAGAGGAGACCGAAGGCGGCCAGCGGGTAGAGCGCCTCCCACTTACAACCGATGGCCAGACCCCACGCGATGCCCGAGCAGAGCAGCCACGGCCGGAACAGCATCTGGCGCACCGGGCCCCAGGCGCCGGGCGCGGCGAGCTGCGTGGGTGCGAGCGCGGAGAACCGTCGCCTGCACCAGTCTCGGTCCATCACCATCAGGTGCACCGCGAGCAGCAGGAAGAAGGCGACGAAGAGATCGAGCAGGGCCAGGCGCGAGAGCACGAACGCGAGGCCGTCGAAGGTGATCAGGATGCCGCCGACGAGACCGAGCATCATCGACCCGGAGACCCGGCGTACGAACCGGATCGTCAGCAGCACCAGCAGCGAGCCGACCACGACCGAGGCGATCCGCCAGCCGAACGGGTCCATCCCGAAGAGCTTGATGCCGAGGGCGATGATCCACTTGCCCACGTCGGGATGGACGATCATCGACGGCCCGTCGGCGAACTGCCCGTCGAGCTGCCCGGCCAGGATGTTCTCGTCGGCGCCCTCGATGAAGTTGCGCGCGTAGCCGAACTCGAGCAGCGCCCAGGCGTCCTTGGCGTAGTAGGTCTCGTCGAAGGCGAAGACCTTCGGGGTGCCGAGATGCCACAGCCGCAGCAGGAACGCGAGCGCGGTGATTCCGATCGTCGCCGCCCAGCCGGCCCGCGGTGAGCCGCTGATGCGGCGCCGGGCGCGTTCCCAGGCCGTGGGTAGTGGGTGACTCGAGGGGGTGCTGGCCAGGCCCTCCAGGGGCTCCGGCTCCTCGGTCACCGTCGTCGTCACGAGGGAACCTTATAAGCCTGCGACAATATCGGGGTGGTAGTTCCAGACGACGGCGTGCTCGTACTCGCGGCAACCCCGATCGGACGTGTCGAAGATGCCCCACCCCGTTTAGCCTCGGAGCTGGCGATCGCGGACGTCGTCGCAGCTGAGGACACCCGTCGGCTCTCCCGCCTGACCCGCGATCTGGGGGTCGAGATCAAGGGTCGCATCGTCTCCTACTTCGAGGGCAACGAGAGCGCACGTACGCCGACGCTGCTCGCCGATCTCCTCGACGGCAACCGCGTCCTCCTGGTCACCGATGCCGGCATGCCCTCGGTCTCCGACCCCGGCTACCGCCTGGTCGCCGCTGCGGTCGAGAAGGACGTACGCGTCACCGCCGTGCCCGGCCCCTCGGCCGTCCTGACCGCCCTGGCCGTCAGCGGCCTCCCCGTCGACCGGTTCTGCTTCGAGGGCTTCCTGCCCCGCAAGGCCGGCGAACGCTCGCGGCGGCTGGCGAGCCTGGCGAAGGAGGAGCGCACCATGGTCTTCTTCGAGGCACCCCACCGCACCGAGGCCGCCCTGGCCGCCATGCGCGACGCCTTCGGCGACGACCGCGCCGCCGCCGTCTGCCGCGAGCTGACCAAGACCCACGAAGAAGTACGCCGCGGGGGACTGGCCGAGCTCGTCGACTGGGCCGCCGAGGGAGTGCGCGGTGAGGTCACCATCGTCGTCACCGGCGCCGACCCCTCCGCCGAGATCGGCAACGACCCCGACTCCCTCCGCGCCGCGGTCGCGGACCTCGAGGCCGAGGGCCTGACCCGCAAGGACGCCATCGTGGAGACGGCAAAGCGAGCCGGCGTCCCCAAACGCGAGGTCTACAACCTGATCCACACATAGCCGGTCTGAGCGCCCACCTAGCCGAGTCGGCGCATCTGCAC
>NZ_JBHVGB010000281.1:0-4318 GCF_042801335.1 Nocardioides sp. NPDC057577
GTCGAGACCAACACGGTCCCATCGAGCGCGACAGCGGACCGTGTTGGTCTCGACACGCCTCCGCCTAGCGGCTCCGGCGGCTCGACCAGCGGAGGGAGCGGCTCGGCCAGCGGGGACGACGGCTCGGCCAGCGGGAGGGCTGAGGGATGAGGTTGCTGATCCTGGGCGGGACCGGGGAGGCGCGGGAGCTGGCGGCGCGGCTGCTCGAGGAGGGTGTGGAGGTGACCTCCTCGCTGGCCGGCCGGGTGGCGCGGCCGCGGCTGCCGGTCGGCGAGGTGCGGATCGGGGGGTTCGGCGGGGTCGAGGGCCTGAGGGGGGCCCTCGACCACTTCGACGCGGTCGTCGACGCGACGCATCCGTTCGCGCGCGGGATGTCGGCCAACGCGGCGGCCGCCTGCGCGCAGACCGGGCATCCGTTGCTCCGGCTGGAGCGGCCCGGCTGGCCGGCGGACCCGTCCTGGGCCTACGTCGACACCCACGACCAGGCGGCCACGCTCGCCGCCGACCTCGGGAAGCGTCCGTTCATCACGGTCGGACGCCAGGAGCTCGCCAGGTTCGTCCCGGCACTCGCCGGACACCAGGCCCTCGCCCGCGTGGTCGACCGGCCCGACCTCGACCTCCCCGAAGCCTGGACCCTGCTGACCAGCCGTGGTCCCTACGAGATCGAGGGCGAGCTCGCGCTGATGCGCGAGCACGACACCGACGTACTCATCACCAAGGACTCCGGCGGCACCTTCACCTGGCCGAAGATGGCCGCCGCGGCCGAGCTCGGGGTGAGCGTCGTGGTCGTCCGCCGCCCAGCCGGCGAGGACGGCGTCCGCACGGTCGACGACGTCGCCGAGGCGGTCTCCTGGGTGCGGAGCCTCGGATGACACACCGCGTCGTCGTCGGGATGTCGGTGACCGACGTCGACCGGCGCGAGGACCTGCTCGCCTGGGCCGGCGAGCACGAGGCGAGCCTTGCGTTTCTGCAGATGGGCGACCCCTCGCTCTCCCGCGAGCTGACCCGCCTGGCCGACGAGGGCGCCGAGACCATCGCCCTGGCCGGCATCAGCCTCGGCCCGCTCGCCCCTGGCCACTCCTGGCTGCGCCGGATCGCCGCCCACTGGTGGCGCGAGCGCACCGGCACCCGCCCCGAACTGCAGATCGCGACCCGCCTGGCCACCACGCGCGACGAGCTCGCCGAGGCGCTGACCGACTCGCTGGCCGAGACCCGGCCGATCACCGGCACCGAGCCCGGGCTCACCTCGCCCGCCTGGGAGCGGGTCCCCGACCACGTACGCCAGGTGCTGATCTGCCGCGGCCCGCGCTGCACCGCGAAGGGCTCGGAGGAGACCGCCAGGGCCGTGATCCTGGGGGCGATGGAGGCCGGTCTCGGCGACGACGACCTGCTGATCACCCACACCGGCTGCCAGTTCCCGTGCAACCAGGCGCCGGTGCTCAGCGTCCAGCCCGACGACGTCTGGTACGGCAACGTGGAAGCGGCCGCCGCCCGGGTGATCGTGCGTGATCACCTGGCCGACGGCCGCCCCGTGGAGACCTACCGCCTCCCCCGCTGAGCCGCTCAGAGGCTGGCGGCGAGGGCCTTTCGCTCCGCGACAGCGCGCTCTGCCGCGTAGAGACGAATGACCAGGCCGGTCAGCGCCACCCCGAGCACGCCCCACATCGTGGCGAGCGTGATCAGCGAGGCGCGGCGGAAGAACCACAGCGTGTCGGCCGGGAAGTCCCCGACCTCGTTGACCGTCGTGAACAGCTGCCCGGCGACGACCATGACGACCAGGTAGGCCGCGATCGCGCCGACCACGGCGAGGTAGGTGCCGAACCGCCCGCGCAGCCGCACGGCGGCGTACGTCACGACCACCGCCGCCACGACCGAGAGGGCCTGGAAGGCGAAGTAGACCGCGGTGCGTACGCCGATGGTGTCTCCGCTGCCCACCGCCGGTGGGGTCGCCGGATATTTGAGGAACGGCACCAGGGCGACCGCGACGAACCCGATCAGGGTGACGAGCGCCGTCGACTGCCCTGGCGTGAGCCGTCCGAGGCGACCGAGCGTCGCCGCGGCGACCAGCCCGAGGATGCCCCCGAGCGCGACGCCGACGGCCAGGGTGCCGGTCAGCAGCCCCCAGGTGCTCTGGTTGGTGCGGGAGACCTCGGCGGCCTCCTCGCCACCCTCGCCACCCTCATCGCCTTCGGCGGCGTGCGAGTGTGAGTGCCCGTCGCCGCCCTCCTCCAGCGCGATGGCAGCGCCGACCTGCGGCTCACCGACGGAGTACGCCACCAGGAAGGTGGCGACTCCGGCGAGGAGTCCAGCTAGCAGGCCGCGTACGAGAAATGCACGCGGGCTCATCAGTGGCAGGGGTAGCCGAGCAGGTGACGACCGTCGTGGACCCACTCGTGGATGAGCGTGCCGGACGGGATCGAGACCGCGCCCTGGTCGGCGCTGATGAAGAAGAGCACCAGCAGACCGAGCAGGCCGAAGAAGAGCGCCCAGGGGGCCAGCTCACGAAGCGAGATAGTGGGCAGATCGACGCCGGCGACGGGCGCCACAGCAGGCTGCGACATATGTCCTCCTCAGGGATGAATGCGTCCCTGTTCGTTGGGGTTGGACGGACAATCGGGTCTGACTCCACCGCCGAAGCGATGTCACAGTAGCGCGACTGTGCCGGAGTTCCACCGGCTTCCTCATGTCCGTTGCCAGCACTATAGCGGGATCTCAGCGGAGCCACTCGTTACCGGTGAGACTGCTCAGCTCGCTGATGTCGAGCTCGGGCTCGATCCCGGACTCGGGCGCGAGCCCGAAGTGCTCGACCGAGCGGCGGACCCACTCGGCGGCGTCGATGTTGAGCGGACCGGAGACCCACATCGCGTACGGCAGGTTCACGAACCGCTGCTCCTTGACCGCGGTCAGGTCGCGCGAGGCCGGGTGGGCCTGGAGGACCTTGACCTTCTCCTCGTAGGACTGGCCCGGATAGTCCACGAAGTAGATGACGTCGGGGTCGGCGGCGGCGAGACGCTCCCAGCCGACCTCGGTCCAGGTGTCCTCCACGTCGGCGGTCGCGTTGGTCACCCCAGCGGTGTCGAAGATGGCCTGCGGAGCGCCGAAGGAGCCGGAGGTGAAGATCGCGTCGGAGCCGGAGTCGAAGAGGAACGCCGTCGGCGCCTTCGCAGGGCTAGGCGCGCTCTCCAGGGCCTCGCGGCGCTCGTCGATGCCGGCCGCGACCTTCTTCGCCTCCGAGCCGTGGCCGGTCAGCTCACCGATGTTGAGAAGGTCGGTACGCAGCGCCGTCCAGGCCCCCATCGTGCCGCGGTCGCCGTCCTCCTGCCGGCAGGACTCACTGAGCAGGTAGGTCTCGATGCCGTGCTCCTCCACGGTCTCGGGCACCAGGTTGCGCGACTCGCTGAAGCCGTAGTTCCAGCCCGCGAACATCAGCTGCGGCTCGAGCGCCAGGACGGTCTCCAGGGTCGGCTGTTCGTCGCCGACGACCTTCAGCTCCCCGACCCGGTCCTTCGGGTAGGCCAGCTCGAGCAGCTCCTGGTCCCGGGCGATGCCGGTGACCGCGACGAGGTTCTCCCGGGCGCCGACGGCCAGGGCGATGGAGATGATCCCGCCGTCGTACGCGTAGAGCTCGGTGACCGGCTCGTCGACGGTCACCTTCTCGCCACAGTTCTCGACGGTGATCGCGCCGTCGTTCTCGTGGGCCGCGGTGCCGACGCTGGTCTTCTCCGCCGCACCGCAGGAGGTGAGGATCGTCGAGCCGAGTGCCAGCGCGGCCAGGCAGGCGAGGCCGCCGCGACGTACGGGGATGGTCGGGCGAGAGGTCATGCCGAGTGGTCCTTCCGGGAGTGGATGAGCAGATGGGGCTGGTCCAGGTGCGGGTGGGGCACCTGGACGGAGCCGACGCCGAAGTGGAGATCGACGCGGATGGTGTCGAGCACCTCGGCCGGCGGCCCGTGGGCGACGACGGTCGCCGGGCCGCTGTCGGGATCGCTGCCCCGCGGCCGGCCGAGAACCGCCAGCTGGTCGAAGGAACGCAGCGCCAGGTCGAGGTCGTGGATCGTCGTGACCAGGGTCTCGGCCCGGTCGGCGACGGTCCGCAGCAGCCGCAGCTGCCAGGCGACGTCGAGGTGGTTCGTCGGCTCGTCCAGGAGCATCACCGGGCTTTCCTGGGCGAGGCCGCGAGCGAGCACCGCCCGGCGCCGCTCGCCTCCGGAGAGGCGGTCGCATGGGTCGTCGATACGGTCGGCCAGGCCGACGGCATCGAGCGCGGCCCGGACGATCTCGCGCTCCTGCCGTCCGCCTCGCGACCACGGCCGGGTGC
>NZ_JBHVGB010000282.1:0-4264 GCF_042801335.1 Nocardioides sp. NPDC057577
CGGGGGCGTCCCCCCGCCCCCGCGCGGCCCCTTCGCCCCCCCCCCCCGCGGGAGGGGTGCCTCCGCGCCCCCCGCCTCCCCGCGGGGCCCCCGCCCCCCCCATGGGGGCGCGGGCGCTGATCTGGTAGATCCTGGTGACCTGTCCGGTCCGAACCCGCCACAGCCGGCGCAGCGCCGAGATGTCGACGAGCTCGATCACCGCGGCGATCACGATCGCCGCGAGCGTGGCCTCTGGAAGGTCGGCGAAGAGCTTGGTCATGAACAGCAGCGTGAGCAGCGTGAGCACTGCGGCGGTCACCGCCGAGAGCTGCGACTTCGCGCCGGCCGAGCCGTTGACGGCGGTCTTGGACAGCGAGCCGTTGACCACCATCCCGCTGGCCAGGCCTGCCCCCAGGTTGGAGACACCCAGGCCGAGCAGTTCGCGGTTCGGGTCGATGTCGTAGCCGCTCTTGGCGGCGTACGTCTTCGCGGCTCCCAGGCCCTCGGCGAAGCCGACGAGCATCACGCCGACGGCGGCCGCGAGGAGGTCGCGGAACTCGGGAGCCGACACGTCCGGGAAGCCGATGGCGGGGAGGCCGGCGTCGATGTGGCCCACGATGGCGAGCCCACGTTCGTCGAGGCCGAGCAGGGCGGTGAGCCCGATGCAGACCAGCGCGACGATCAGGGAGGCGGGAAGGAGCGGCACCAGCCGCCGCAGGACGAGCAGGACGGCGAGGCTGCCCACGCCGATGGCGATTGTCAGGGGGTCGACGTCACCGAGCTGGAGCACCAGGTCCCAGGCCTTCTCGAAGAAGTTGCCCGACCCCTTCTCCACGCCCACCAGCGACGGGAGCTGTCCGATGATGATCGTCAGCGCGAGTCCGATGATGAACCCTCGCAGGACCGGCTCGCTGATGAAGGCGGCGAGGAAGCCCAGGCGGAACAGGCCGGCGACGAGCGCGACGATGCCTGTCGCGATCGCCAGGCCGGCGGTGAGCGCGACGACGGAGGCCCCGCCGGAGGAGAAGTCCGCCACGATCCCGGCCGAGAGTGCGGCGGTCGCCGACATGGGCGCGACGATCAGGTGGCGCGAGGAGCCGAGCAGGCTGTAGAGCACCAGGGCGGGCACGGCCGCGTAGAGGCCCACGACCGGGGGCACGCCGGCGATGGTGGCGTACGCGAGCGACTCCGGTACGAGCACGGCCCAGACCGTGAGCCCGGCGAGGACGTCGGACCTGATCCAGGACGGCGAGTAGCCGCTGAACGACGGAGCGAGGAGTCTGGCCACGATCGGTGAGGCTGCTACGCCGGGCCCGTTCCGGGATCGCCCGGAAGGGGTGAGCCTGGGGTCACCCCGTCGGCGGATGATGCGTTGACGGCGTGGGCCCGACGTCCGTACGCCTTTCTTCGGGATCTGGACCGAGCGGGCGCGCGTCTGTATCTGTCCGGGGTCGACCCGGACCTCGTGGTCGACCCGGACCTCGTCGAGCGCTGGTCGGCGGACGGCACGCTCCAACGCCTCAGCGGGGTCCACATCGAGCCGGCCACCCAGATCCTGGGGGAGTCCACGCACGCTGCGGTGGTCGCTTCGCAGGAGCCACCCGCCGACCGGACGGAGTGAACCGCCCCAAGTCACCCGATAGGGGTGAGCAGCTGGGGCGCAACGCGTCCTAGCGTCGGAACAGTCCTGCCGCCCGGCAGGCGCGCGAAAGGTGGGAGGCACGATGGAACGCGGCCCGGTCGAGATCCTGTTTCTTTCGATGGCGGATGACGTCGAGCTCGGCGACCTCGCGGCAGTACTACGGCAACCGGTCGAGAGTGGAGTGATCCGGATCATCGACTGCGTGCTGATGTCCAAGGACGCCGGCGGCAGCTTCCGGGCCCTCGACCTCGAGGAGGCGGAGGGTCTGCCCGCGGAGCTGTCGGGGCTTCAGATCGACGCCAACGACCTGCTGAGCGACGCCGACATCGAAACGTTCGCCACCGCCCTCGAGCCCGGCCAGGCCGGTCTCGCGGTCGTCTACGAGCAGATCTGGGCGCGGGAGGCCGTCGGGCGCATCCGAAGCGTCGGTGCCGAGGTCGAGCTGTTCCTACGGGTGCCACCCGAGGACGTCGACGTCGCCTTCGCATCCGCCGCCCGCTAGAGAGGGAGTCACGTCATGTTGGGTAGACGCGTCGGCCGCCCCGGTCTCATCGGTGCCGCCGCACGAACGGCAGTCATCGCCGGCACGGCCACCGCAACCTCGAACGCCGTCAACCGCCGGCAGGCGGCCAGGGCCCAGGAACGGGCCCAGTCAGAGGCGTACGAGCAACAGCAGTACGAGCAACAGCAGTACGCAGCGGCCCCGCCGCCTCAGCCGCCACCCGCTCCGGCGGCACCGGCGGCACCGGCGCAGAGCGACCTGATCGGTCAGCTGACCCAGCTCGGGGAGCTGCACAGCCAAGGGGTGCTCAGCGACGAGGAGTTCGCAGCCGCCAAGCAGCAGCTCCTCGGCTGACGGACACCAGGAGCGGGGGAGGACATGTCGACAGGAACTCTGGCCGTGTGGAGGTTCGACACTCCTGAGGGTGCCGAGGAGACCATGCATGCGCTCGAGGAGCTGGCTCGTGAGGACCTCATCGATCTCCACGACGCCGCGGCCCTCTCCTGGCCGTCGAGCAGCATGAAGCTGAGGACGACCGAGCTGCATCCAGACGAGGGCGGGGGAGCGTTGGGTGGGTCCTTCTGGGGTCTTCTGCTCGGCTTCATCTTCTTCGTGCCACTGCTCGGAGCCGCCTTGGGCACCGCCACCGGGCTGGTCTCGGACGCGCTGAGCGCCGTCGGGATCGACGACGGCTTCATCAACAGGGTCCGGGACCGGGTCACCCCGGGGACCTCGGCCCTGTTCGTGCTGACCACGGACAGCGTCGTCGACTCGGTCAGGGACACGATCGGAGGGCGACTGCCGTCCGACCCGATCTTCACCGATCTGACCGACAGCCAGGAAGCAGCGCTGCGTGACGTCTTCGGTGCCGGAGGATCGCCCGTTGCGGGTGAGCCCGCCGGGGCCGAAGCGGCCTAACTTCTCGTCCACCGAAGCGGTCGACGAGAAACCGCTCACGACCACAGGGAGTACCCCATCATGAGCACGACCACACCACAAGGCGGAGGCTACGACTCTCCGGTCAAGACCGCCTTCGCCTTCTCCGGCGCGATCTTCGCAGGCACCATCCTCACGACGGTCGGCATCTTCCAGATCCTCACCGGCATCGCTGCCGTTGCCGAGGACACCGTCTACGTCAAAGGCATCGACTACGTCTACCAGTTCGACCTCACCGCCTGGGGCTGGATCCACATCGTCCTGGGCGCGATCGCGGTAGCCGTCGGCATCGGCTTGCTCCTCGGACAGACGTGGGCCCGTATCGCCGGCATCGTGATCGCGGTCATCGGCTCGATCTCCGCGTTCGCCTTCATGCCCTACTACCCGTTCTGGGCGCTCGCGATGCTGGCGCTCTACATCTTCGTCATCTGGTCGCTCGCGCAGCTGATGTCGAGTCGTGCCGAGTACTGACATGGCCAGCTCCGACATCCCGGGCCCCGGCGTCTCCGGCTCGGAGCCTGCGGGCCCCGACGTACGGAGCCCGGGTGCCGGACACGATCCGAGCGCGGCCACGCCGTCCCAGGACCGTCCGGTGGGCTCCGGCTCCGTGTTCGAGGGCCTCGGGGACTACTGGGGCCTGGTCCTGACCTATGGGCTGGTCACCACGGTACTCGGCGTCATCCTGGCGGTCTGGCCGAAGCAGACGCTCGTCGTCGTCGCGGTGATCATCGCGATCCAGATCATCGTGTCGGGAGTGTTCCGGCTCATCGCCGCGGTGGCCGGCAGGTCCATGGACGGCGGCCTGCGAGCGGTCGTCGGCTTCTCGGGGGCGCTGGCGATCGTCGTCGGCCTGCTCTTCCTGCGGGACCCGGTCCAGACGCTGCTCATCGTCACCATCCTGCTCGGAGTCTGGTGGGTCATCGGAGGCATCGTCGACATCATCGGCGCCATCCTCCGGCCAGCCCCTGGGCGGCGCCTGTGGGAAATCACCGCCGGTGTCATCACGGTCCTCGCCGGTGCCGTGCTCCTCATCAACCCGGAGCTGTCGCTGGGCGCACTCCTGCTGGTCTCCTGCATCTGGCTGATCGCCGTCGGCATCATCGCCATCGTGATGGCCTTCCGCCTCCGTGCCGAGGCCAAGAGCTGAGATTCGAGGATGAGCGCGGTCCAGAACCCGCACTGACATCGGCTCGGCCGCCGGGTCC
>NZ_JBHVGB010000283.1:0-4228 GCF_042801335.1 Nocardioides sp. NPDC057577
GGCCTATAGGCCACGCTCAGCTTCACAACCCCTACAGGTCCTTCGCGTACGTCGCCGGCGGAGCACCGACGACGTCTCGGAACGTGCGCACCAGGTGGGCCTGGTCGCTGAAGTCCAGCTCCGCGGCGACCGCGGCCCAGTCGGTGTCGCCGTGGTGCGCGCGGGCGGCGACCTCGAGCACGCGGAACCGCTGCACGACCCACTTCGGGCCGATCCCGACGTACTCGCTGAACAGGCGCTGCAGCGACCGCAGGCTCACGCCGGCGTGGTCGGCGAGCTGCTCGGCCCGGGTGATCGAGCGGTCCTCCTCGGCGAGGGCCACCCAACGGCGTACGTCCTCCGCGACCGGGTCCGCGGGAAGACCGACCGCCAGAAGGTAGGACTCCATCGCGGTGGCCATCTCCGCGGGGTCGGCGACGGCGAGGATCCGTTCCGCGGCCGGGCGGTCGTCGACACCGAGCAGATCCTGCGCCGGGACGACCTGATCGGCGATCGCGCTGACCCGGCTGCCGAGCACCGGACGGAAGAGACCGGGCAGGAACGAGACGCCGAGCGTGTGCCCGCGGCCGGTGAGGTGCCGGACGAACGGGCGCCGGCCGATCCCGTGCACCAGCAGCCGGCCATCCTCGGCGGCGACATGGATCCGGGGCTGAGGGATGACCTGCTGGTCGTGCGGCTGGTCGAGGTCCCAGCCGACGTACCAGTGGTAGTCCACGTGTCCCGCGATCTCGGGCGACGGCTCGAACCGCTCGGTGGTGATCGCCCTGGCGGCCGTCACCGGCCGCACGATCGCATCCGGGTAGCCCCTGCTCTCCATACCGCCAACGATATGGCGCGTTCCTTCAATCCCGCGCCCCTGTTCCCCGAGCAGGCTGGGACCCATGACGACCTACAGCAACAAGGCAAGCACTACGATGACCGTCGCCCGTTGGCACGAGGCGGCCTACGTCGACATCGACGGCGAAGGCACCAAGATGGGCGACGACGTCTACATCCCCCACCGCGGCCTGACCACCGCCGAGACCGACTACACCTACGCCGGCGAGCTCCAGGGCACGGGGGTCGCGCGGATGATCGGGGCCTACGGCAACCCGGCCGGTGGCGCGGTCTTCGAGGCGTACGAGCAGTTCACCGGCTCCATCGCCGGCCAGGAGGGCTCGTGCGTGTGGCGGATCAGCGGGACGTACGCCGACGCCACCGTCCGCTCCCACCTCACCGTCGTCCCCGGCCTCGGCACCGGTGGACTCGAGGGACTCGTCGGCGAGGCCGACATGGTCCTCTCCGAGGAGGGCGGCGGGGAGGCGTACGGCTTCGTCCTCTCCTACGACTGGAGCTGAGTGCGGGGGCGGGGGATGTGGGCGGAGGTGGATTGGCCGACCCAGGAGGGAAGGGCGCGGCGTACGTCCTCGGTGGCGGCGATGGTGACCATCTCGGCGCGGAGGGCCATCGGCCAGGCGAGGTCGCCGCGCCAGATCTCGGTGAGCGTACGCAGGCTGCAGGTGAGCCGGGCGTCGACCTCGAAACCGGGGTCGAAGTCGCAGACCTCGGCCTGGTCGGCGGAGACCACGAGCCACCAGCGGGAGGCCTTCGGGTCGACGTCGGTGAGGCCGAACTCGACCACGGTGCGCTGCCGCGGCCACACCTCGATCGGGATCGTGCGGCGCATGTCCCAGAAGAGCAGGTGGGGGTCGAGGTCGGCCTGGCCGAGCTCGCCGACCCAGCGGATGCCCCACTCGTTGAGCGCGGTGACGACGGTGGCGAGCTCCTGGCCGCTGTCGGTGAGGTGGTAGGACGTACGTTGCCCCTCGCCGCGGCGCTGGATGATGCCCGCGCGCTCCAGGGTGCGCAGCCGCTTAGAGAGCAGCGCGGGCGACATCTTCGGCACGCCCCGGCGCAGCTCGTTGAAGTGGGTGCTGCCGAGCAGCAGCTCGCGTACGACGAGCAGCGTCCACCGCTCGTCGAGCACCTCCATGGCCTTCGCCACCGGACAGAACTGGCCGTATCCCGCCACCGGACCGCCTTCCTCGCAGCCCGAGATCCCAGCTTTCAGTAGACCTCTGACGGGGACAGGTGGCAAGTACAGATCCAGAACCGGCAGCGGTTCAGATCCGGCACTATCCGCCGGCGGCGTCGCCGGGTGACGCTGGAGCCTCCAGATCATCTCGGGTCGACGTCTTTGGAGGAAGACATGACCGCAACACCAGTTTCACCCGACCTGAAGGCCCGCCACCGCGTGATGTGGGGCCTGGGGAACTACGCCCGGGTCGCCGACGAGCTCATCCCTGAGCTCGGCCAGGTGATCGTCGAGGCATGCGAGATCGGACCGGGCGACCGGGTGCTCGACATCGCCGCCGGCACCGGGAACGCCGCCGTCCCCGCCGCTCTCGCCGGAGCCGAGGTGGTCGCGAGCGACCTGTCGCCCGAGCTGCTCGACATCGGACGATCGCATGCGGAAGAGGCGGGCGCCGAGTCACTCACGTGGCGGGTCGCCGACGCCGAAGCCCTGCCGTTCGCCGACGCCGAGTTCGACGTCGCCATGTCCACCGTCGGCATCATGTTCGCGCCGTTCCACGAGAAGGCCGCCGCCGAGCTGGTCCGGGTGGTGCGGCCGGGCGGCCGGATCGGGCTGGTCAGCTGGACCCCGGAGGGCTTCATCGGCCAGATGTTCGCCGCGATGAAGCCGTTCATGGCGCCGCCGCCCGAGGGTGCGCAGCCGCCTCCGCGGTGGGGCGACGAGTCCCACGTACGCGGCCTGCTCGGGGACCAGGTGACCGATGTCCGGGCGGAGAAGCGGACGGTCGCGATCGACTCCTTCGACACCGGCGCGGAGTTCCGTGACTTCTTCAAGGCCTGCTACGGCCCGACGATCGTCGCCTACAAGGGGCTCGCCGGCGACGAGGCCCGGACCGCCGACCTCGACGCCGCGCTCGCCGACCTGGGGGACCGCTACCTCACCGCCGGGGCGATGAGCTGGGAGTACCTGCTGCTGACCGCGGTCCGCAGCTAGCTCCTGCTGGTGCGTGTGGGCTTTCCGATCTCGATCCGGTCGCATGGAACAATCCGTCCTGTGACTGAGATCGAGATCGGCCGGGCCAAGCGAGCACGACGGGCGTACGCCTTCGACGACGTGGCGATCGTGCCGTCGCGGCGCACCCGTGACACCACCGAGGTGAGCACCGACTGGCAGATCGACGCCTACCGCTTCGACATCCCGGTGATCGCCGCGCCGATGGACTCGGTGATGTCGCCCTCGACCGCGATCGCGATGGGCAAGCTCGGCGGCCTCGGGGTGCTCAACCTCGAGGGCGTGTGGACCCGGTACGACGACCCGCAGCCGCTGCTCGACGAGCTGGCCGAGCTGAGCGGCGTCGACGCGACCCGGCGTCTGCAGGAGATCTACGAGGCCCCGATCCGGGCCGAGCTGATCACCGAGCGGCTGCGTGAGGTGCGCGCCTCGGGGGTCACCGTGGCCGGGGCCCTGTCCCCGCAGCACACGAAGGAGTTCGCCAAGGCCGTCGTCGACGCCGGCGTCGACCTCTTCGTCATCCGCGGCACCACCGTCTCGGCCGAGCACGTCTCTTCCCAGGCCGAGCCGCTCAACCTCAAGGAGTTCATCTACGAGCTCGACGTGCCGGTCATCGTGGGCGGTTGCGCGACCTACCAGGCGGCGTTGCACCTGATGCGCACCGGCGCGGCCGGCGTTCTGGTCGGCTTCGGCGGCGGTGCGGCGCACACCACCCGAACCGTGCTCGGCGTGGCCGTGCCGATGGCCTCCGCGGTGGCCGACGTCGCCGCCGCGCGGCGCGACTACCTCGACGAGTCCGGCGGCCGCTACGTCCACGTCATCGCCGATGGCGCCGTCGGCCGTTCCGGCGACATCGCCAAGGCGATCGCCTGCGGTGCCGACGCGGTCATGGTGGGTAGCCCGTTCGCCCGGGCGACCGATGCCCCCGGCAAGGGATTCCACTGGGGCAACGAGGCCCACCACGCCGACCTGCCCCGCGGCGAGCGCGTCGCCTTCTCACCCGTCGGCACCTTCGAGGAGGTCCTCTACGGTCCCTCCCACGTCGCCGACGGCACCATGAACCTCGTCGGCGCCCTCAAGCGCGCCATGGCCACCACCGGCTACACCGACCTCAAGGAGTTCCAGCGGATCGAGGTTGTCGTCGGCTAGCAGATCCCGAGCGAAGCGAGGGAGCTGCGCCGACGACAAGATCGAGCAAGCGCG
>NZ_JBHVGB010000284.1:0-4210 GCF_042801335.1 Nocardioides sp. NPDC057577
GCCGTGTCGGCCGACGTAACTGACGTCTCGGCCGACGTAACTGACGTGTCGGCCGACGTAGGTGGCGCCTCGGCCGACGTAGGTGACGCCTCGGCCGACGTAGGTGACGCCTCGGCCGACGTACGTGCCTATTCGGCGGGGTGGGCGCGTTCGGCGGCCTTGGCGGCCGACCAGAGCTGCTCGACCTCTTCGAGGGTGTAGCGGCGGCCGGAGGCGGCCTCGGGGCCGAAGACGTGCGGGTTGCGGCGCTTCATCTTGGCGGTGAGGCCGGCGATGACGTCGTCCATGGTGAACTCGCCGGCCTCCTCCGCGATGGCGGCGTGGAAGTAGACCTGGAGCAGGAGGTCGCCGAGCTCCTCCTTGAGGTGCTCGGGGTCGGCCTCGTCGATGGCCTCGAGCACCTCGTCGGACTCCTCGCGCAGATACTGCGCCAACGACGCGTGGGTCTGCGACGACTTCCACACGCAGCGCTCACGCATCAGCCGCATCAGGTCGAGGAACTCGACGAGCCCCTCGCCCGATGCGTACGTCCTGCCCTCGTCGTCGGCTGGGCTCAATCCAGGGCCCCGAACGCGCTCAGGCACTGCCGCAGCAGTGCGCCGCGGCCGCCCTCCATGTCACCGACGACGGCGTCGGAGGCGGCCTCGGCCGGGGTCATCCAGGACAGCTCCAAGGCGTCCTGGCGCGGCTCGCACTCGCCGGTCACGGGGATGACGTAGACCAGCGAGACCGCGTGCTGGCGCGGGTCCTGGTAGCGCTCGCCGGGCCACGGGAAGTATTCGGCGACCGTCACCGGCACCGTGGTCAGCGGCAGGGTCGGGAAGGCGACCGGGCCGAGGTCCTTCTCCAGGTTGCGCATCAGGGCGTCGCGGATCCGCTCGCCGTGCAGCACGCGGCCGGAGACCAGCGACCGGGTGATCGTCCCGGTCGTGGGTGAGCCGCGCAGCAGCAGCCCGACCTCGGTGACCCGGCCGTCGGGGTCGACACGCACCGGGACCGCCTCCACGTAGAGGATGGGCACGCGCCCGCGGGTCTCGCCCAGCTCCTCCTCGGAGAGCCACCCGGGCTCGGTGTCCCACTCGTTGCCGAAGGGCTCCTCAGGGAAGGACTGCTCGCCGAAAGCCTCCATCGTCATGCGTCGATCCTGCCAGACACGGGCGTACGTCATGGAGCAACGGCGCCGCAGTGTGGACTCTCACCGACGCAGGAGGAGGAAGCTGTCGGCCTTGAACGCCTTCTCGACCATCCACCAGGAGAAGCTGTCGTAGTAGGGGCGCGCCTCGTCGCGGCCGAGGATCCGCGGCTGAGTGGCGGCGTGGTCGCGGCCCTTCCAGGTGATCGTGCACTCACCGGCCGCCAGCACGTTGCGGACCCAGTTGGTGCCGGCACCCCACGGGAGCGTGATCACGAACGCGTCCTCGGTGTGCAGCAGTGCGACCGGGAGGCTCAGGTCGCGGCCGGTCTTGCGGCCCCGGTGGTGCACCACTGCCCACAGCGGGAACAGGCGGCGCCCGGCCATCGTCCGCATCATCGGGGCGGTCGCCTTCGCCATCCGCCAGGAGTCGTTGCTGGGAGTGATCGTCGTCGTCATGCTCCCCACTGTGGCGGGGGTCGCGGGGTCGTCGCTTCCCGGACAGTGGGCAGTCCGGATGACGGGTTCCCGTCAGTGTTCCCTCAGTCGGCGCCGTTGCGGATCGCCCAGGCGGTGGCCTCGGCGCGACTGCGTACGCCGAGCTTGCGGTAGAGGTTGGCGGCGTGTCGCTCGACGGTGTGCTCGGTGATGCCGAGTTCTCGGGCGACCGAGGCATTGGTACGTCCCGTGGCGATCAGCCGCAGCACGTCGTGCTCGCGCGTGGTCAGCGCCGTCGCCGGTCCCGAGCCGGCCGCGGACCCGCGGCGCACCTCACCGGTCAGGAACCAGCGGCTCGCCATCGCGAGATCCTGGGCACCTCCCTCGACGAACAGCGTCGGCGTACTGCCCTCGAGCTCGACCAGGCGCCCGTCGCGGAGGCCGTCGGCCAGGCGCCGGGACACCTCGACCGGGATCTGGCTCGCCGCCTGCCGGTGCAGCACCAGCGTCGGCGCCACCACCTGGTCGAGCAGCTCGCTGACGTCCATCCGGGCGGCCTCCGCGAACCAGTCACGGGCGACCGCGGGCGTCGCGGCGGTGCGGAACGCCTCGGCGACACGGCCGGCGTTCTTGCCCGACCCCCACCCCAGCCAGGCGGTCGCGGCGGCATCGGCGAAGAGGTCCCAGTCCTGCTCGACCAGCGAGAGCAGCGCCTGCGTCTGCGCCGGGCTCATCGCCTCGCGCATCCGAGCCGCACCGCCGAACAGGAGCATCCGGTCGACGCGTTGCGGGTTGGTTGCTGCGTACGCCACCGCGGTCGTGACCGCGTGGTAGTAGCCGAGCAGATTGACCCGGTCGGCGCCGACCGCCTCGATGACGGCTTCCAGGTCGCGGACGTGCGCGTCGAGACCGAGGTCGCCGGCCCGACGGTCTGAGGAGCCGGTGCCGCGGCCGTCGTAGAGCACGAGCGTCAGGTCCTGGCTCAGCCGCTCGTAGGCCATCCGCAGCGCGGGCACCCGCCACTGCGCCCGGATGTTGCTGAGCGAGGGCATCCAGATCGTCACCGGCCCGCTCCCGACGGCCTGGTAGGCGATCGCGATGTCGTCGCTGGTCTGCGCGTAGCGCACCTCTGGCTCGCCGGTCACACGCTCATTCTTGCGCCTGGGTCGTCCCAGTAGCGTCGTTGCCATGAACCGAGTCCTCCTCATCGGGCTGGCGCCCGAGGCAGTCGACCTCTCCGACGCACCGATCGACCTGGCCACGCTGAAGGAGCGGATCGCCGTCGGCAACGCGCAGGTCGCCGATGCCGGCTACGACGCGCTCTCCTGCGAGATCGGCACCGACGTCTCCTCCGCGTCCGAGCAGGTGCGCGAGGCCCTCGCGAAGGGGGCCTGGGACATCGTCATGATCGGCGGCGGGATCCGGGCGATGCCTGCCCATACCGAGCTCTTCGAGGCCCTCGTCAACCTGGTCCACGAGCTCGCTCCCGGGACCCGGTTCGCCTTCAACGCCGGCCCCGACACCACCCTGGCGGCACTTCGGCGCGCGGCCGACGGGCGGCGCTGACCCGGCCTCAGGTCGCGAGCCGCTCCACGGCGGCGTCGTAGAGCGTCCGGGCCGCCTCCGCGGCCGCGTCGGCGGCGGCGATGGTCACCGGCTTGCCGAGGTAGTTGTTGGCGTTGCGGTCCAGGCGCATCACGTCGTAGTGCGCGGCCGCGTCCCGCGGTGGCGGGGTGTCGAAGATGGCAGCCAGGAACCTGCCGACCTTCACATGGCCACCGGCGCCGTATGTCGTCTTGTAGCCGTAGCCCGCGAGGACCGCCTCGCCGACGTCGTGCGCGGCCTTGTAGGCGAGGTTGTAGCGGTTCTCGGTCCTGGTGACGTTGGGTACGTCGGCGAGGGCCGACTCCGCGCCGGCAAGGAAGGCACGGGCCTTCTTCTCGTCAGGCCTCACCGCGCGCAGCACGCCGGAGCGTACGAGTGCGTCAACCGTCTTCTGCTGTGCCGGCGTCAGCGGCAGGGCCATCCGGTCCTCCTCCGTAGATCTCGATCACCGGGTTCGCCCGGACCTCCTCGAGGAACCCGGTCTGCTCCTCGGCCTCCTCCGGACTCAGGATCGTCGGGTTGACGATCCTCCCGACGCTGTCGGAGACCTCCCGGCAGACCCGGTAGACGGACGACGCGTCAGGCGTGCCGATCACCATGAGGTCGATGTCGTTCGGCGGCGGCCCGGGCTCGCCTTTCGCGCGGGCGGCGAACGAGCCGAAGAGGAAGGCCCGCTCGATCCCGTCGATGCCCTCGAGCGCCTCCTGGAGCAGCACCACCGGACCGGTCACCGTCAGCAGGATCTCCCGCGTCGGTGCGAGCAGCGGACTCTGCTCGTTGCCCTTCACGAGCCTGGTCCGACCCACGCGACGGTCGACGAGCAGCCCGGCGTCGAGGAGCCGCGCGACCTCGCGATGGACCGTCGGATAGGGCAGCCCGGCCCGTTCGGCGAGGTCGGTCATGCTCATCTCCTCGGCCGGGAGCAACAGCTCCGAGAGCAGCAGCGCCTGCGCCTCCGACCGGAACAGAGGCGCGAGCAGCGGAGCTGAACTTCTCACAAAATGGATAATAACCTCCATTTTGTGGATATAAAAC
>NZ_JBHVGB010000285.1:0-4198 GCF_042801335.1 Nocardioides sp. NPDC057577
GCGTCCCTCCCCCCCCGCGGCGCCCCCCCGCGCCGCGGCGGCGCATCTCGCCCGCACCCCACCCCCCTGCCGGCGCGTCTCCCCCATTTGGCGGCCACAGCCGCGCCGACTCGAGCCCGGAATCCGGGACAGATGCGCCGAGTCGCGGCTACTGCGGCAGACCGAGGCTCTGCGAGCAGGCCGGCCAGGAGCCGTAGCCACCGTTGGCGTCACGGACCTTGGTCGCGATCGCGATCTGGGTCTCGCGGCTGTTCTCGCTCGGGAGACCCGAGCCACCGTAGGCCTGCCAGGTCTGCACGTTGAACTGCAGACCGCCGTAGTAGCCGTTACCGGTGTTGATCGCCCAGTTGCCGCCGGACTCGCACTGCGCGAGCTGGTCCCAGACGGTGCTGCCGCCGGCGAAGTTGGCCGCAGGGGCCTCCTCCTTGGTGCCGATCTTGACGACGCGGGTCTCGGCCCCCTCGATGACGTTCTGCTCGAGGACCTTCCTGGAGACGGCCTCGCCGTTCTTGTAGAAGATGCGGTAGGTCACCGAACGGACTCCGTCGGAGCCTTCCTCGACGACCTCGGTCTCACCCTTGGCCATCGAGGAGTCCTCGATCTCCTTGACCGGAGCCTCGACCGTCTCGCGGGCGACCTTCCGGTTCTTGGCGGAGAAGTCGGTGAAGACGATCTTCTGACCGCTCTTCAGAGCCTTGTCGGAGGCCGGGGAGACCTGGTCCCGAGGCTCGAGCTCGACGCCGAGGTCCTTGAGCGCGTCGCCGACGGTCAGCGCGGTGACGCTGACCTTCTTGGTCTTCTTCCCCGCCAGGGCGACCTTGACGGCCTTCGGCGTGACGACGTCGAGCGACATCCCGTCGCGGCCGATGTAGGCGCCGCGGCTGGTCGAGAGCTCGGCCCGGTCGTAGTCGCGGCCGAGCTCGGCGAGCGCGCCGCCGACGGTGGTCGCGGTGACCCAGTGGTCCTGGGACTTGCCGTCGACCTCGAGGCTCAGCTGACGGGCGTAGCGGACGCTGATCGCGCTCCCGTCCTCCACCTCGGTGTCGAGCGATGGGGCAACCGCGTCGCGGTCGCCGATCTCGATGCCCTCGGCCTCGAGGACCTCACCGACCGTGTCGGCGTTGACGCTGACGTCCTTGGCCTTGCCGTCGATCGAGACGACGACATCGGTCTGGGCGGTCTTGACCCCGTACGCTGCGCCGCCTGCGGCGACCACTGCGGCGGCCAGTCCGCCGACCAGAACGGCCTTACGGCGTCGGGTTGAAGCGATGTTGCGGAACCACGAGTTGGTGCTGCTGGGGGGCACGATGCTCCGATGTTTGGTGTCCCCGGGCACGGGCGAACGGTGTTGCGAGATCTGGTGATCTACGCGCTGAGGCCCACCCCCAACACCGTCCGGATCTGTCCCGATCCCGGCTATCTCGCCGGACAGCGGAACAAATGCGGTCGGTTAAATGCAAGTCCCCTAACCGATCAGCAGGCAATTACAAGCATGCAATCTCGGTATCAAATGGGGGCCATAGACGGTTGTCAATACCTGTCGCAGCGAATAACAGGTGTGCGATTCACCACGTCGAAATCGCTGGTCAAGCGGGTTGATCACGGCGCATGTCGTAATCCCGCCACGAAATTTCGCTCCCCCTGGCCAATAGGCGACAAATCCTTTACAGGTAACTGCGTTGCTTGGTGTTGTACTCCGAAGCCATCTCTGTCGTGATGGCCCGTCGTGCCGGTCAGTTCTCGGGGAAGGCAGATGTGCGCGATGTCACCAGACTCCGGAGGAACGATGAACAGACGCGTTACCAGCGCGCTGGCCGCACTCGCGGTCGCAGGCGTGACGCCAGTGATCCTCACCCACTCGTCGGCGAGCGCCGTCGAGACCGAGGGGACCCCTGCTGCGGCCGCCGTCAAGCAGAAGGTCGACAACAAGCCCGACGCGCTCAACACCAAGCGCACTGAGCTCAAGACCAACGCCGCCACCGCGGTTGCCACGGGCGAGAAGCAGACGGTCACCAAGAACGGCAGCCAGGTCGTCAAGATGGGCTCGGGCAAGAACACCCGCTGGGTGGAGCACGAGCCCACCGAGAAGTCCCAGCTGCTGAGCTTCCTGGTCGAGTTCGGCGAGGGCGGCAACCCGGCCTTCCCCGAGAACACCTCGGGCCCGCTCCACAACGAGATCGCCCCGCCCGCCGAGGACGACAACTCCACCTACTGGGAGGAGGACTTCTCCCGCGAGCACTACATGGACATGTTCTTCAACCAGAACAAGGGCGAGGAGTCGTTCCACAACGTCTACAAGGAGATGTCGAGCGGCCGCTTCGACCTCCAGGGTGACGTCAGCGACTGGGTCACGCTCCCGCACGCGGAGTCCTACTACCAGAGCGCGACCGGCGACGAGACCGCCTCCGCCATGAAGAACTACGTCCAGGACAGCGCCAACGCCTGGTACGAGTCGCAGAAGGCGGCGGGCAAGACCGACGCCGAGATCACCGCGTACCTCCAGGACTACGACATCTGGGACCGCTACGACCTCGATGGCGACGGCAACTTCAACGAGGCCGACGGCTACATCGACCACTTCCAGGCGATCCACTCCGGTGCGGGCGAGGAGGCCGGCGCCGACCCGTGGACCATCTGGTCGCACCGCTGGGCCGCCAACGCGTCCGGCTCCGACGGCCCGGCCGACTTCCCGAAGGCCGGTGGCGTCAAGATCGGTAACACCGACATCTGGATCCGCGACTACACCACCGAGCCCGAGAACGGCGGCCTGGGCGTCTTCGCCCACGAGTTCGGCCACGACCTCGGTCTGCCGGACTTCTACGACACCGCGGGCGGCGAGAACGGCACCGGCTTCTGGACCCTGATGAGCTCGGGTTCCTGGCTCGGCCACGGTGACGGCACCATCGGCACCACCCCGAACCACATGGGCGCCCCCGAGAAGCTCTTCCTCGGCTGGCTCAACTACGACACCGTCGAGGCCGGCTCCAAGAAGAAGCTGACCCTGGGCCCGAGCTTCCACGACACCGGGTCGAAGACCCCGCAGGCACTCGTGGTCAACCTCCCCGACGGGGAGACGACCCACGACGTCGGCTCCGGCACCTCCGGCAAGTCCTTCCTCTACTCCGGCAAGGGCGACGACCGCACGGCCACCGCGGTCAGCCCTGCGATCACCGTCCCCGACGGTGGCACGCTCTCGGCCAAGGTGAAGTACGACCTCGAGGCGGAGTACGACTTCACCTTCCTGGAGGCCTCCACCGACGGCGGCACCACCTGGTCGACGCCGCTGGCGACGAACCTGTCCTCGGCCGAGTACAACAACGGCATCCACGGCACCTCCGACAGCACCTGTGACGGCAACTGCGCCGACCACGACCCGACCGAGTACGTCGACCTGACCGCCGACCTCTCGGCGTACGCCGGTCAGAACGTGACGCTCCGCTTCCGCACCGCAAACGACGGCGGCGTCGCCTACTACGGCTTCGCCATCGACGACCTCTCGGTCGGCTCGGCCTACACGACGGACTTCTCGTCCTTCGCCGACTGGACCGTCAAGGAGTACATGGGCATCACCGACGGCACCTACACCTCGACGTACCCGCGCTTCTACATCGCCGAGAACCGGCAGTACAAGGGCTACGACAAGACGCTGGCCGAGGGTCCGTACAACTTCGGCTACGGGGTCACCGCGCCGGACAAGGTCGACCACTACGCCTACCAGGACGGTCTGCTGGTCTGGTACCAGAACGGTGCGTACGGCGACAACAACACCTCGGAGCACCCCGGTGGTGGCCAGGCGCTGGTCGTCGACTCCACCGCGAAGCCGAGCCTGTGGTCGAACGGCACCCTCGCCCGGAACCGGATGCAGGGCTACGACTCGACCTTCGACGTCGACCGTGCCGACGCTCTGCGGCTCGAGGCCGAGGTCGCCGGTGGCGCCGACAACGTCCTGAACGTGCCGCGGCACAAGAGCGTGCCGACGTTCTACGACAACTCCGAGACGGCCTACTGGGACGCGTCCAACCCGGCGCACTCCACCAAGACCGCCGGCAGCGGCGTGAAGATCACGGTGCTCTCCTCGGACGAGCGCAAGGGGATCATGAAGATCAGCGTCTCCTGATCTGATCCGATCAGCCCCGCTGGTCGAGCCCGCGAGCGCTAGCGAGCGGTGTCGAGACCAACACAGTCGAATGTGTTGGTC
>NZ_JBHVGB010000286.1:0-4134 GCF_042801335.1 Nocardioides sp. NPDC057577
ATCTCTCCACCCTGCAAGGAATGATCCGTGCCATGAGACTCGCGCTTCGCGACATCACCAAGCGCTTCGGCTCCCTGGTCGCCAACGACCACATCTCCCTGACCGTCGAGCCGGGTGAGATCCACTGCCTCCTCGGTGAGAACGGCGCGGGCAAGTCCACGCTGATGAACGTGCTCTACGGCCTCTACCAGGCCGACGAGGGCGAGATCGTCATCGATGACGAGCCGCAGCGCTTCAAGGGTCCCGGCGACGCGATGGCCGCCGGCATCGGCATGGTGCACCAGCACTTCATGCTCATCCCGGTCTTCACCGTCGCCGAGAACGTCATGCTCGGTCATGAGGCCACCGGGTTCGCCGGCAGCCTCGACCTCGATGCCGCCCGCAAGCGGGTCAGGGAGATCTCCGACCGCTTCGGCTTCCACGTGGACCCCGACGCGCTCGTCGAGGATCTCCCCGTCGGCGTGCAGCAGCGGGTCGAGATCATCAAGGCGCTCTCGCGCGATGCCGAGGTGCTCGTCTTCGACGAGCCGACCGCTGTGCTGACACCCCAGGAGACCGACGAGCTGATGGCGATCATGCGCCAGCTCAAGGAGTCGGGCACGGGCATCGTGTTCATCACCCACAAGCTGCGCGAGGTGCGCGAGGTGGCCGACCGGATCACGGTCATCCGCCGCGGCACGGTCGTCGGCGAGGCCTCCCCGGAGGCGTCCAACGCCGAGCTCGCGGCCCTGATGGTCGGGCGCCCGGTCGAGCTCAAGGTGCACAAGGACCCGGCGCAGCCGGGCGAGCGCGCACTCGTCGTCTCCGACCTCACGGTGACCGACGAGGACGGGCGTATCCACGTCGACTCGATCAGCTTCCACATCGACGCCGGTGAGATCCTGGCCGTCGCCGGGGTGCAGGGCAACGGCCAGACCGAGCTCACCGAGGCGATGGTGGGCCTGGCCCCGCACGTCGAGGGATCGATCAGTCTCGACGGCCGCGAGATCGTGGGCCGCTCGGTCCGCAAGGCGCTCGAGGCGGGGATCGGGTTCATCCCCGAGGACCGCCAGGTCGACGGCCTGGTCAGCAACTTCACCATCTCCGAGAACCTCATGCTCAACCGCAGCTATGACGAGCCCTTCGTCTCGCGCGGTTCGCTGAACCTGAAGAGGCTCGACACCTTCGCCAAGGAGAAGCTGGCCGAGTACGACGTACGCGCCCCCGGGGTCTCGACCCTGGCCGGGCAGCTGTCGGGCGGCAACCAGCAGAAGGTCGTCGTCGCCCGAGAACTCTCACGTGACCTGCGGCTTCTCGTCGCGGCACAACCGACGCGCGGCGTCGATGTCGGGTCGATCGAGTTCATCCACCAGCAGATCGTGGCCGCGCGCGACACCGGTGTCCCGGTGCTCGTGGTCTCCACCGAGCTCGACGAGATCGCCGCCCTCGCCGACCGGATCATGGTCCTCTACCGCGGACGGGTCGTCGGCATCGTGCCCGCCGACACCTCCCGCGACACCCTCGGCCTGATGATGGCCGGCGAGTCTCCTGAAGGGAACGAGTCGTGAGTGAGAAGGGGCCGGAGAACGAGCCGGCCGAGACGACGGAGCCGACCGAACCTACTGAGCCGACCGAGCTGACTGAGGCGGCCGATGCGGTGAAGGCGTCCTCCGACGCCGACCGGGTGCCCGAGGCGAGCCGTTGGCACCTGGCGATGCGCGAGATCACCACGGGCAACGCGCTGGTCGCGGTGCTCTCGGTGGTGCTCGCGATGTTCGTCGGGTCGCTGATGATCCTCTTCACCGACGAGGACGTCCGCTACGGGCTCTCCTACTTCTTCGCCCGCCCCTCCGACACGTTCGTCTACGCGTGGGAGGCCATCTCGGGGGCGTACGTCTCGCTGTGGCGGGGTGCGGTCTACAACGACCTGGGCGGCACGTTCACCCAGCAGATCAAGCCGATCACCGAGACGATGAAGTTCGCCGCGCCGCTGACGCTGGCCGGGCTCGGCATCGGCCTGACCTTCCGCGCCGGGCTCTTCAACATCGGCGGCCGTGGTCAGATGCTGCTCGGCGGCGCCGCGGCCGCGTTCGTGGCGGTCAGGCTCGACCTGCCGATGATCGTGCACCTGCCGCTGGCGATCCTCGTCGGTGCGCTGGTCGCCGCCCTGTGGGGCGGGATCGCCGGCCTCCTCAAGGCGCTCACCGGTGCCCACGAGGTGATCGTGACGATCATGCTCAACTACATCGGCTACTACCTGGTCTTCTACGCGCTGACCCGCAAGTCGCTGCTCCAGGCGCCCGGGTCGGGCAACCCCAAGTCCTCGCCGATGCCGGAGTCGGCGATCCTGCCGGACCTCCTCGGGCAGCAGTTCAACCTGCATGCCGGGTTCCTGCTCGCGGTGCTGGCGACGTTCCTGGTCTGGTGGATCCTCAATCGCTCCTCGCTCGGCTACCGGTTCCGCGCGGTCGGCGAGAACCCCTCGGCCGCAAAGGCTGCCGGCATCAACGTCGGGGTCGCCTACCTCAGCGCGTTCCTGATCTCCGGCGCCCTGGTCGGGCTGGCCGGGGTCAACCAGGTGCTCGGCTCGGTGACCGACGGCGCGACCAGCGGCCTCGATGCCGGGATCGGCTTCGACGCGATCACCGTCGCGCTGCTGGGCCGCTCGCGCCCGTTCGGCATCCTGGCCGCCGGGCTCCTGTTCGGCGCGTTCAAGTCCGGCGGCTTCTTCATGCAGGCCTCCGAAGGCATCCCGGTCGACATCGTGCTGGTCATCCAGTCCCTGATCGTCCTGTTCCTCGCCGCGCCACCTCTGGTGAAGGCAATCTTCCGACTCCCCACTAAGGAGGCCTGAGGACCGTGTCTACCGTCGATCTTCCGGTCAACTCCGACGCTCCAGTCGTCGCCGAGCGCATCCCGGGCTTGTGGAAAACGCCCATCGTCATGGCGGTGTTCACCGTGCTGGTGGCGCTGCTGGTCATCCTGGCTCCTCGCACCGGCGACTCCACCTTCAGGTGGAGCCGTGACGGTGACTGGTTCGCCATCCCCGACATCACGCTGCCGGCCAACGCCGTCGTGTGGACGGCCGTGGTGCTGTGCCTGCTGTGCACGGCGTACGCAGCATGGAACGCTCACGTCGGCCGCAAGACTCCCCTGGTGCTGGTCGCCGCCTTCGCCGTCATCGCGGTGTCCGGGTTCCTGGCCTGGGCGGTCGCCGGCAAGACGCTTCCCGTGGTCGGCCTGCTCGCCGGCGCGCTGGCGCTCGCGGTGCCGCTCGTGTTCGGTGCTCTCGGCGGCGTACTCGGTGAGCGGTCGGGCGTCGTCAACATCGCCATCGACGGCCAGCTGCTCTTCGGCGCCTTCGGCGCCGCGATCGTCGCCTCCCTCACCGGCAGTCCCTGGGCCGGCCTGGTGGCAGCGATGGTCGCGGGGATGCTGGTCGCGCTGCTCCTGGGCCTCTTCGCGATCACCTACTGGGTCGAACAGGTCATCGTCGGTGTCGTCCTCAACGTGCTCGTGATCGGCTTCACCAGCTTCATGTTCTCCCAGGTCCTCTCGGAGAACGCCGCGGCGCTCAACAACCCACCCCACTTCCCGCGCCTGGAGATTCCGCTGCTGTCCGGCATTCCGGTGCTCGGCCCGATCTTCTTCCGCCAGACGGTGCTGGTCTACATCATGTACGCCGCCGTCTTCCTCATCGCCTGGGCCCTGTACCGGTCCAAGTGGGGCCTGCGCGTGCGCGCGGTCGGCGAGCACCCGAAGGCGGCGGACACCGTCGGCATCAACGTGATCGCCACCCGCTACCGCACCGTGATCCTGGCCGGCGCGATCGCGGGCATCGGCGGGGCCACCTACACGCTCGTCTCGGTGCCGTCCTTCGGTCGAGAGATGACCGGCGGCGCGGGCTATATCGCGCTGGCCGCGGTGATCTTCGGCAAGTGGGACCCGATCAAGGCGACCCTGGCGGCGCTGCTCTTCGGCTTCGCGTCCAACGTCGAGTCCGTGCTCTCGGTGATCGGCTCTCCGGTGCCGTCGCAGTTCATGCTGATGCTGCCGTACGTCGTGACGATCTTCGCCGTCGCCGGCCTCGTCGGGCACTCACGTGCCCCGGCCGCCGACGGGGTGCCGTACCGAAAGGGCTAGCCGGGCTAGCCC
>NZ_JBHVGB010000287.1:0-4115 GCF_042801335.1 Nocardioides sp. NPDC057577
GCATCGCAATGCCAACTCGGCCGACGTACGTGACGCTTCGGCTCGCGCGGGTGACGCTTCGGCCGACGGGAGCGACGCTTCGATCAGAAGCGGCGGGTGGAGTAGGTCGGGATCAGAGCGTTCTTGATCTCGCGGAGCCAGGCATCGAGCCGGTCACCGGTGAAGTCGCCCTTTCGCACGATGACGATCGTCCAGCCGTGGTCGATCAGCCAACCCCGCCGCTCTTCGTCGTAGATTCGCTGGTCGGGGTCGTCGTGGTCTTCGCCGTCGTACTCGATCGCGACCTTGGCGAGCCGGTAGGCGAAGTCGAGGCGGTAGGTCGGGATTCCTTCGACGTCGACCCAGACCTGCGCCTCTGGAAGAGGAAGTCCGGCATCATTGATCGCGAGCAGGGTCCAGGACTCACGCTGTGACTCGAGGCGACGATTCAGAAGCGGGACGAGCTCGCGGAGCTGGACGACACCGCGCCGGCCGCGAAAGCGGGGCAGCTGCTCGTCGAGGGCGCTCCGGGTGATCCCGTGGTGCCTGGCGAACTCGTTGAGCGCGGCCATCGCCTCCCGCCTGTTCAGGTTGCAGCCGAGGTCGAGCGCGGTGCGTAGCGGTGTCGTCACCCGTACGCCTCCGATGACCTCGATGTCCTCGGCCAGGAGGTCACGCGAGTGGCCGTCGGTGCCCGGGCGCCGCGTGCGGGTGTGACCGCGGACGGCGCACGTCTCCACCGCCGGCACCTGCGCCATCTCGGTCTGGGTGAAGGTGTTGATGCCGTGCACCCAGGCGGCGGTCCGGTCACTGATCACCTGGTGCTCGGAGACCACCTGCACGAGAGCCTCGGCGCGCTTCACCGGATCGTCCTCCGCCTGCGTGGCGAGATAGACGCCCCGGAACGGGCGGCGCACGTCCCCATGGCTGATCGCCTGGGCGAGTGCGTATCGGTTGGTCGCGACCGACTCGATGTCGGACGTGGTGAAGGGTCGCTCCGGCAGCCGGCCGTCGGTCTTGACGAGTGAGAGGTTCATGCCCGCAGCGTGCGACAGGTGGCGTACGAAGTCATCCGTCTTGTCAGAGGCTGTGGATAACTACGGACTCAGCACGCCCTGTGGACGGAGACAGGCCCGTCACGGTGACGCTTCGGTCGACCGGGGTGACGCCTCGGCCGACGGGGGTGACGCCTCGGCCGACGGGGGTGACGCCTCGGCGGGGTGAGTCAGCGCTGGCCCTTGAGAGCCCGGGGGATCTCCTTGCCCTGGGCGATGGCCTTCTCGGGGGCCTTGACCTTCTTCACCTTGAGCACGCCGATGAAGGCGAGGAGGGCGGCGAGGAGGACGTAGAAGCCGAAGACGATGAGGAAAGACCATTGCAGGCCGAGGCCGGTCCAATGGATGAAGTAGGCCGCCGAGACGGAGAGCATGATCACGGCGAGGACCAGCAGGAAGGCTGCGGCGGCGAAGAGACCGACGCCGACACCGGCGTTGGTCATCGAGACCTTGAGCTCCTGTTTGGCGAGCGTGATCTCCTTGTTGACGAGCTCGGAGATGTCGCGGGTGGCGTCGACGACGAGCTTGCCGATCGTCGGGTCCTCGCCGCCCGGGGACTTCACGATGTCGACTGCCATGGGAACCCTTCGCTGAACGTGTGTTGGGGAGCGCCCACGACCTTACCGGTCCCGACCCTGATCATCCTCGAACACGTCCGGCACGCCGTCCTCGTTGGCGTCGAGAGTCTCGATCTGCTCGATGCGGCGGTAGACCCGGTTGCGCGCACGCAGCACCACCGTCGCCAAGGCGGCGGCCAGCACGGACCCGAACAGAACGCCCACCTTCATGTGGTCGTGAGCTGCCGGATCCGAGCTGAAGGCGAGCTCGCCGATCAGCAGCGACACGGTGAACCCGATGCCGGCCAGCATCGCCATCCCGATCACGTCGGTCCAGGCGAGGTCGTCGTCGAGCGAGGCACGGGTGAACCGGGCCAGCAGCCAGGTCGACCCCGAGATCCCGATGGTCTTGCCGACGACGAGACCAAGGATGATGCCGAGCGTGATCGGGTCGCGAAGCGCGCTGGTCACCCCGCCCCAGCCGCCGAGGGAGACACCGGCGGCGAAGAAGGCGAAGATCGGCACCGCGACGCCGGCCGAGATCGGCCGGACCAAGTGCTCGAAGTGCTCGGCGAGCCCGCGCTTGGCTTCCGGGTTGCGGGCGATGACGGGCACGGTGAACCCGAGCAGCACCCCGGCGACGGTGGCGTGGACACCGCTGGAGTGGACGAGGGCCCACGCGATCAGGGCGAGCGGCAGGAGCAGCCAGGGGTTGCGTACGCGGCGCTGCACGAGCACCGCGAAGAGCCCGATCGGAATGAGTGCCAGCAGCAGGAAGCCGATGTGCAGATCTGAGGTGAAGAAGACCGCGATGACGATGATGCCGAGCAGGTCGTCGACGACGGCGAGGGTCAGCAGGAACGTTCGCAGCCCCGTGGGCAGGTGCGTCGAGATGACCGCCAAGATCGCGACCGCGAAGGCGATGTCGGTGGCCACCGGCGTGGCCCAGCCGGCCAGCGAGCCGTCGCCGATCAGGTTGACGGCCACGTAGACCAGCGCCGGTACGACCATGCCGCCGACCGCGGCCGCGATCGGCAGCGCGGCCCGGCGGGGGTCGCGGAGGTCTCCGGAGACGAACTCCCGTTTGAGCTCCAGACCCGCGACGAAGAAGAAGATCGCGAGCAGGCCGTCGGCCGCCCAGGCCCCGATGGTGAGGTCGAGATGAAGGGACTCGGGCCCGACCCGGAAGTCGCGAACGGCCTCGTACGCCTCCTGCCAGGGGCTGTTGGCCAGGACGACCGCGATGATCGCGGCGATGATGAGGAGTACGCCGCCCGTCGTCTCGGCGCGCAGGATCTCGGCCGTCCGCGAGGTCTCCAGCCAGGAGCCGCGGGTGAAGAGGCGGTTGCGGGTGTCGGTCACGGGTGGCCTCCAGGGGCTCAGGGGTCGACGAATTCACGCCGACCAGACTTCCCGGCACACCTGCCGACGACCTTAGCAAGCACCGTTGCCAGAGACAGAAGGGTGATCAACTTGAGCCCACCTTCGATCAGAAAACACATGTAAACAAGCGAAAACGTAGGTTAAGCCAGCAAAAAGAGAGTGAGTTGCTGCACAAATGCCCCGCCAGGCACCCGGTTTCGTTGCATAGTGGGTGAGCCCGCATTGAACGGTGCGGGCCGCTCCGGTCGCGCCGAGGCCCGTCACAGCCGGAGGAGAGTCGATCCGACCAGGGTGGCGGGCACGGGGGAGCCAAGCAGCACGCCGGGAGCCAGAGACAAGGCAGGCCGGCTCGGGGTGAAGGCGTAGACGGAACACAGGGATTCCAGCGCCCGGGCATCAGCAGCCCGAATCCGACAGGTCGACCTTCGCAGGCGTCGCTGCATCGGGGGAACCTCGAAATGATCGGATCCAGTATCCGCGCGCTGTCGCGCGCGCCCAGACGGATCAGCATCGGCCTGTCGACCGCACTCGTGGTCGGACTCGCACTCGTCGCCGTACCCAACCAGGCGGCCACGGCCGCACCTTCACCGGGCACGAGCGCTCACACCGGCGCGCACCCGGCCTCGACCACCATCTCCACCACGACCACCGAGAAGAAGAAGGCCAAGAAAAAGAAGAAGTCGCGGGGCATCCGGGCTCTGCGCCGCGCCAAGAGCCGCGCCGGCGCTCCGTACTCCTACGGTGGCGACGGCCCACGCTCCTTCGACTGCTCCGGCCTGACCCAATGGGTCTACAAGAAGCTCGGCCGCAAGCTGCCGCACAGCTCATCGGCCCAGGTCGGCCACACCTTCAAGGTCAAGAAGCCGCGCAAGGGCGACCTGGTCTTCTTCTACGGCAGCGGCGGCGTCTACCACGTCGGCATCTACGCCGGGAAGCGCGACGGGCGCCGCTGGATCTGGCACTCGCCCAGGCCCGGTGAGTCGGTCCAGAAGGACCCGATCTGGACCAGCAGCCACTTCATCCGCCGGGTGAAGTACTAGAAGGGCCAGGCGCCGTACGACACTGCCGAGTCCGCCGCACCCCACCACCCGCACGCCGAGGAGGGGGACACCCCGGGGGACATGCGCCGCCCCGGGCACAC
>NZ_JBHVGB010000288.1:0-4022 GCF_042801335.1 Nocardioides sp. NPDC057577
GGCTCGGGCCGTTTGCTACTCGTCCGTCTTTTGGAACGATCCAACCCAGTCTCCCGCTGTTCAGAGGCGCTGGGTAGTGTCGGCGTCAGCGGGTGATCCCGCGCACAATCTTTTCGACGCGAACCAGGAGTCCACGTGACAGTTCGAGTAGGCATCAACGGGTTCGGCCGGATCGGCCGCAACTTCTTCCGCGCGGTGCGCGCCTCCGACCTCGACATCGAGATCGTCGGTGTCAACGACCTCAGCGACAACGCAACCCTCGCGACGCTGCTGAAGTTCGACTCGATCCTCGGCCCGCTCGACGCCGAGGTGTCCGCCACCGAGGACGCGATCGTCGTCGACGGCAAGGAGATCAAGGCGTACGCAGAGCGCGACCCGGCCAACCTCAAGTGGTCCGACCTCGGTGTCGATGTCGTGATCGAGTCCACCGGTTTCTTCACCGACGCGACCAAGGCTCGCGCCCACGTCGACAACGGCGGCGCGAAGAAGGTCATCATCTCCGCCCCGGCAAAGAACGAGGACGCGACCATCGTCCTCGGCGTCAACGAGGACGTCTACGACCCGGAGGCCCACACGGTCATCTCCAACGCGTCCTGCACCACCAACTGCCTGGCGCCGCTGGCGAAGGCGCTGCACGAGGGCATCGGCATCAACCAGGGCCTGATGACCACGGTCCACGCCTACACCGCCGACCAGAACCTGCAGGACAACATCCACAAGGACCTGCGCCGTGCCCGCGCCGCCGCGATCAACGTGGTGCCCACCTCGACCGGAGCCGCCAAGGCGATCGGCCTGGTGCTGCCGGAGCTGAAGGGCAAGCTCGACGGCTACGCGCTGCGCGTGCCCACCCCGACCGGCTCGATCGTCGACCTCTCCTTCGAGGCCTCGCGCGAGACCTCGGTCGAGGAGATCAACGCGATCATGGAGAAGGCCGCCGACGGGAAGTACCTCGTCTACTCGACCGACCCGATCGTCTCCTCCGACATCGTGACCAACCCGGCGTCCTCGATCTTCGACGCCCCGCTGACCAAGGTGATCGGCAACCAGGTCAAGGTGGCGGCCTGGTATGACAACGAGTGGGGCTACTCCAACCGGCTCGGTGACCTGGTGGCGTACGTTGGTGCGAGCCTGTGACCCAGCAAGGGTCCTCACAGGTTAGTGTCTAGCCCGTTATGTCTCTGAATCTCACGCAGCTCATCGAGCAGGGTGTCGCCGGCAAGCGAGTTCTCGTGCGCTCCGACCTCAACGTCCCGCTGGAAGGCACCACGATCACCGACGACGGTCGCATCCGTGCCTCGGTGCCCACGATCAAGGCGCTGGCCGACGCCGGCGCCAGGGTCGTGGTGGTCGCCCACCTCGGTCGGCCGAAGGGGGAGCCGGACCCGGCCTACTCGCTGGCGCCCGTGGCCGTCCGCCTCGGCGAGCTGCTCGGTGCGGAGGTCGCCTTCGCGACCGACACCGTCGGCGACTCCGCCGCCTCGGTCGTCGGCGGCCTCGCCGACGGCCAGGTCGCTGTGCTGGAGAACGTACGCTTCAACGCCGGTGAGACCAGCAAGGACGACCACGAACGGGCGACCTTCGCCGCCGAGCTCGCCGCGCTGGCCGACGCCTTCGTCTCCGACGGCTTCGGCGTGGTCCACCGCAAGCAGGCCTCGGTCTACGACGTCGCCAAGCTGCTCCCGAGCGCGCAGGGCGACCTGGTCGCCGCCGAGATCGACGTGCTGAAGCGGCTCACCGAGACCCCCGAGCGTCCCTACGTGGTCGTCCTCGGTGGCTCGAAGGTCTCCGACAAGCTCGGCGTGATCGACAACCTGCTCGGCAAGGCGGACAAGCTGCTCATCGGGGGCGGCATGGTCTTCACCTTCCTCAAGGCCCAGGGCTACGAGGTCGGCCAGTCACTGCTCGAGGAGGACCAGATCCTCACCGTGCTCGGCTACCTCGAGCGCGCCGAGGAGATCGGCGTCGAGATCCTGCTGCCGACCGACATCGTGGTCGCCGACTCCTTCGGCGACGAGGCCTCCGCCCGTGTGGTCGCGGCCAACGCGATCCCGTCCGAGTCTCTCGGGCTCGACATCGGTCCGGAGTCGGCGCAGACCTACGCCGCCGCGCTCGAGGGCGCGAAGACGGTCTTCTGGAACGGTCCGATGGGCGTCTTCGAGCAGGCCGCCTTCGCCGAGGGCACCCGCGCGGTCGCCCAGGCGCTGACCACGATCGACGGCCTCTCGGTGGTCGGCGGGGGTGACTCCGCCGCGGCGATCCGCCAGCTCGGGTTCTCCGATGACCAGTTCGGTCACATCTCGACCGGCGGCGGCGCGTCGCTCGAATACCTGGAGGGCAAGACCCTTCCTGGCGTCGCGGTGCTCGACGAGGCGACCATGGCCGGGGGACTGGGCTGATGGCGGCCAAGAAGCCGGCCGCGGGGCGCACCCCGCTCATCGCCGGCAACTGGAAGATGAACCTCAACCACCAAGAAGCGGTGGTCCTGGTCCAGAAGCTCGCCTGGACGCTCTCCGACAAGCGTCACGACTTCGCGGCCGTGGAGGTGGCGGTCTTCCCGCCGTTCACCGACATCCGTTCGGTGCAGACGCTGGTCGACGGCGACAAGATGCGCATCACCTACGGCGCCCAGAACGTCGCGACCCAGGAGTCGGGCGCCTACACCGGCGAGGTCTCGGCCGCGATGCTGGCCAAGCTCGGCTGCTCCTACGTGATCGTGGGTCACTCCGAGCGTCGCGAACACTACGGCGAGACCGACGAGATCGTCGCGCTCAAGGCCAAGATCGCGCTCAAGCACAAGATGATCCCGATCGTGTGCGTCGGCGAGGGTCTCGACGTCCGCCAGGCCGGCAACCACCTCGACCATTGCACCGCGCAGGTCGAGGGCTCTCTGGCCGGGCTCACCGACGCCGAGGTCGGCCAGGTCGTGATCGCCTACGAGCCGGTCTGGGCGATCGGCACGGGCGAGACCGCCACCGCGCAGGACGCCCAGGAGGTCTGCGCCGGCATCCGCGACCAGCTCGAGAAGAGCTACGGCGCGGAGATCGCCGCCGGCGTACGCATCCTCTACGGCGGCTCGGTCAAGCCCAACAACGTGGCCGCGCTGATGCAGGAGGCCGACGTGGACGGGGCTCTGGTCGGTGGGGCGAGCCTCTCGGTCGAGGACTTCGCCGCGATCTCGCGCTACTACGACCTGCCAGTTCTCTAGGCCAGTGCTGTAGGTTTCGGGCTCTCCAGATAGGATTTCAGACGTGGAACTTCTCTTCACCATCATCCTGGTCATCGCGAGTGCGCTGATGATCCTGCTCGTGCTGCTTCACAAGGGCCGCGGTGGCGGACTCTCCGACATGTTCGGTGGCGGTGTCTCGAGCTCGCTGGGTGGATCTTCGGTCGTCGAGCGCAACCTCGACCGACTCACCATCGGCATCGGAGTCATCTGGTTCGCCTGTGTGATCGCGCTCGGCCTGCTGATGGCCTACTGAAACATTCCCCTTCAGCGCACGCGCGATAGCGTCTAAACTCATCGACGCTGGACGGAGATTTTGCCGTCCGATTCCCCCAAAGTGGCCTCTCGGGGCTGCGAACTTTAAGTTGAGAGAGGACACCGCAGCACCATGGCAGGTGGAGGGAACGCGATTCGGGGCTCCCGAGTCGGTGCTGGGCCGATGGGTGAGGCGGAGCGCGGCGAGGCTGCGCCGCGGAAGGCCGTCACCTACTTCTGCACCAACGCACATCGCTCGGTCATCACCTTCGCCGTCGAGGCGACGCCACCGGACTCCTGGGACTGCCCCAAGTGTGGGCTCCCGGCTGGTCTGGACGAGGAGAACGCGCCCCCGGCGCCGAAGATCGAGCCTTACAAGACCCACCTCGCCTACGTGAAGGAGCGCCGCTCCGACGCCGAGGCCGAGGACATCCTGGAGGAGGCAATCGCCCTGCTCCGCTCCCGCCGCAAGTCCGGCGAGATCATCTTCTGAAACACCGCCGAGTCGGCTCGTTCTGACACAAATCGGCGCCGAGTCGGCTCG
>NZ_JBHVGB010000289.1:0-3755 GCF_042801335.1 Nocardioides sp. NPDC057577
CTTCCTCGACGACCAAGCATTTGCTTGGTAACCTCACTGTGCAGCGGTGACACAAGGAGGAACACATGCGGTTCGGACGTACGCCTGAACAGAAGGCGTTCGCGGACGCACTCGACGATCTGTTGGGTGCCTCCGACACTCCGGGCGCGGCACGTTCGTGGGCTGATGGGGACCCTGAACTCGGGCTGTCGTTGTGGCAGCGCCTTGGGGAGCTGGGGGTCACAGGGTTGTTGGTGCCCGAGGAATATGACGGATCAGGTGGGTCGCCAGCCGACGTCACTGTCGCGTTCGAGCGCCTCGGGTATCACGGAGTTCCTGGTCCCTGGGTCGAGTCCGTCGCCGTCCTCCCGGGGCTGCTGACACAGGTCGGTGAGGCCAAGGTGCTCGCCGGGATCGCCTCAGGCGAGACCGTCGCCACGCTCGCGATCCCGCGGATGACGCCCCGGGCACTCGATGCGGACGTCGCCGACCACGCTTTCACGCTCACGACCACCTCTGCGCTGTACCGCGCTGAGCCTGGCGACCGACATGAATCCGTCGACGCGACACGACACCTCTTCGACCTCACTCCAACCGAGCAGATCGCTACCGTCGACGCAGGTGAGTCCCTGGATCTCGGAAGTCTGGTCTGCAGTGCCCAGCTTCTAGGAGCCGGCAACAGGCTGCTCCACGACACCGTCACGTACGCCCAGCAGCGGCACCAGTTCGGCAAGCCGATCGGGGCTCAGCAGGCGGTGAAGCACCTGCTGGCCGACGTACGTGTCGCCCTGGACTTCGCTGCGCCGCTGGTGCACAACGCGAGCCTGACCCTCGCCCCGCAAGACGTCTCTGCGGCCAAGGTCGCAGCCGGTGACGCCTCCTACCTCGCCTCGCGCACCGCGCTCCAGGTCCACGGTGCGATCGGCTACACCCGCGAGTTCGACCTGAGCTTGTGGATCCTCAAGGTCCGTGCGCTAGTCGGCGCCTGGGGCACCCCGGCCGAGCATCGTGCGCGGATCCTCTCCCGCCTGACGGAGGCCCGATGACCGTGCATGATCCGTGCACCAATACCACCGCGATCAGTGCACCGATCGCGCACGTGCACGATCGGTGCTTTCAAGCACGTCGACAGGGCGCACGAATCGTGCACGTGGGGGGTCGGTCATGAGGTTCGCGCTCACCGAGGAGCAGTCCGACCTGGTCGCGACGGTGCACACGTTGATCGCCAAGCGCGCCGCGTCGATGGACCTCCGTGCGGCGATCGCGACGCCCGAGGGCTACGACACCACCTTGTGGCAGACGCTCGCCGAGCAGATCGGCGTGACCGCGCTGGCCGTCCCCGAGGAGCACGGCGGTGTCGGCTGCTCCTACATCGAGGCCCATCTCGTCCTCGAAGAGCTCGGCGCCACGCTCACCCCGTCGCCGTTCGTCGGCACCCTGCTGGCGACCCAGGTCCTGACCGCTGCCGGGACGCCCGAGGCCGGCGCGCTCCTCGAGCGCATCGCCGGCGGGGCCACGGCCGCGGTGGTGGTCCCGGGTTCAGACCTCGTCATCGACGCCTCCGGCGCGGAGATCCTCCTCGTACTGCGCGGCGACCAGGTCCACGCGGTCGATCCCTCGACGGTCACGATCACCCCGACGCCGGCCCTGGACCCGACCTGGAGGTTCGCGACGGTCACCGACGACAACACCCCAGGGGACGTCGTCGGGACGGTCGACCCGGCGTACGTCACCACCGTCGGCGCGACCTTGATGACCGCCCTCCAGGCCGGGGCCGCGCGCGAGGCGCTGGAGCGTACGGTCGGCTATCTCAAGGAGCGCCACCAGTTCGGCCGCCCGCTCGGCTCGTTCCAGGCGCTCAAGCACCGCTGTGCCGACCTGCTGGTGCAGGTCGAGACCGCCAGGACGATGAGCTGGGCGGCAGCCTGGGAGCTGACCCAGCCCACGCCCGACCGACAGCTAATCCACGCCGCAAAGACCTGGTGCACCGATGCGTTCTCGCAGGTCGCGGTCGAGATGATCCAGCTCCATGGCGGCGTGGCGATCACCTGGGAGCACGACGCCCACCTCTACTTCAAGCGCGCTCACGCCACCGCCCAGCTCTTCCGAGGAGACACGTGAACAAGACCCCGCTCGACAAGACATTGCCGCTCACCGAGGTCACCAGCAAGCTCGAGTCCGGGATGACCATCGGCATCGGCGGCTGGGGCTCGCGCCGCAAGCCGATGGCGCTGGTCAAGGAGATCCTTCGCAGCGACATCACCGACCTGACCGTGGTCGCCTTCGGCGGCCCCGACGTCGGCCTGCTCGCCCGCGCCGGGAAGATCCGCAAGCTGGTCTACGGCTTCGTCAGCCTCGACTCGATCCCGCTCGACCCCAACTTCACCCGCGCCCGCGAGCGCGGCGAGATCCCGGAGACGAGCGAGTACGACGAGGGCATGTTCGTCGCCGGACTGCGCGCCGGCGCGAACCGGCTCTCGTTCCAGCCGATCCGCGCCGGCCTCGGCAGCGAAGTGCTGGCGATGAACCCCGACCTCAAGACGGTGAAGTCGCCCTACGACGAGGAGGAGTACGTCGCCGTCCCCGGCCTCCGCCTCGACGTCTCGCTGATCCATCTCAACCGCGCCGACGCGGCCGGCAACGGCCAGTACCTCGGCCCCGACCCCTACTTCGACGACCTCTTCGCGATGGCCGCCGACACCACGATCATGTCGGTCGAGCAGATCGTCTCCACCGACGACCTGACCGCCAAGGCCCCGCCGCAGACCCTCCTGGTCCCCCGGATCTTCGTGAACCACGTCGTCGAGGCCCCCGGCGGCGCCCACTTCACCACCTGCGAGCCCGACTACGGCCGGGACGAAGACTTCCAGAAGGCGTACGTCGCCGCCGCCAAGTCCGAATCAGACAGCGACTGGACCGAGTTCGAGGAGCGTTACCTGTGACCCTGCAGACGATCAGCCGAGCAGACATCTGCGTCGCCGCCGTCTCCGACGCCTTCCAGGGCTCCGGCGAGGTGCTCGCCCACGCCGTCGGGATCGTCCCGGCCATCGGCGTACGCCTGGCCAAGGCCACCCACACCCCCGAGCTCGCGCTCAGCGACGGCGAGGCGTTCATGATGTCCGAGGCTCCGCCGCTGCTGAAGACCGCGGCGGCCGGCGGCACCCCCGAGGCCTGGGTCCCGTTCCGCAGCATCTTCGACATCGTCGCCAGCGGCCGCCGGCACTCGATGATGGGCGCCAGCCAGATCGACCGCCACGGCAACCAGAACATCTCCTCGATCGGCGACTGGCGCAAGCCGAAGCGGCAGCTGATCGGCGTACGCGGGGCTCCGGGCAACACCGTCAACCACCGCGTCGACTACTGGGTCGCCAAGCACTCCGCCCGGATCTTCGTGGAGAGCGTCGACGTCGCCAGCGGCGTCGGCAACGACCGCGCCACCGGCACCGCCGGGAAGTATCACGACCTCGGCGTGATCGTCACCAACCTCGCGGTCTTCGGCTACGACGACGCCGGGCTCGTCAAGGTCGTCTCGATCCACCGCGGCGTCACCCCCGAGGAGCTCCAGGAGGCCACCGGCTTCGAGATCGACGCCTCGACCGCACCCCTCACCCGCGAGCCCACCCCGGAGGAGCTGGCCATCATCGAGGCGGAAGACCCCAAGGGCCTCCGCTTCAAAGAGGTCCCCTAGCCCCGCCGCTGGTCGAGCCGTGAGGCCGCCTGCGGCCGAGCGTGTCGAGACCAACACGGTCCCCATCAAGCGCGACAGGGACCGTGTT
>NZ_JBHVGB010000290.1:0-3732 GCF_042801335.1 Nocardioides sp. NPDC057577
GGGTCAGCCGGCGAGGTGGGACCAGGCCGGGGCGAGCTCGGCCCACGGACCCACAGCGGCGATCTCGCCGTCGACCATGACGACGACGCGGTCGGCCTGGGCGAGAGCGGCTCGCTTCGAGGTGGCTCCGATGACCGTCGTGTGCCGGTCGCGCAGCGCCCGCCAGAGCTCGATCTCGGTCGCGGCGTCCAGCGCCGAGGACACGTCGTCGGCCAGGAGCAGCTCGGTGTCGGCGGCCAGCGCTCGTGCGAGGGCGAGGCGCTGGACCTGCCCCCCGGAGAGCCGTACGCCACGGTGACCGACGATCGCGTCCGCGCCGCCCGCCTCCTTGACGTCGAGCTCGAGCCGCGCGTCGGCGACCGGGCTGTCGAAGGGTCGGTCGTGGCCCAGGCGGATGTTGTCGGCGAAGGTGCCGGAGAGCACCCGTGGCACCTGGGCGACGTACGCCACCTGCCCCGGCCTCAGGAAGGACTGCGGGTCCTGGACCAGCTCGTCGTTCCACCGGATGGTGCCGGTGTGCTCGATGAGGCCGGCCAGCGACGCCAGCAGGGACGACTTTCCGGAGCCGACCTGCCCCACGAGCAGGACCAGCTCGCCGCGCGAGATCGTGAGCGAGACGTCGGAGACACCGATCGTGCCGTCGTCGTGGACCGCTGACAGGGCCGAGATCTCGAGGGAGTCGAGCGGCACCTGGTCGACCGGACCCGGATCCGGCGCTTCACCGGAGACCAGGTCGACGCCCGGCGGCAGGTCCATCAGGTCGCGACCACCGGCGAACCGGCTGGTCTCCTTCTGCCACGCACGCGTGCCCGGAGCCTCGGTGACGACCATTCCGGCCACCCGGCCGAACCAGTCGAAGCCCGAGACGGCGTTGGCCACCAGCAGCGCCGTGGCCAGACCCCAGCCACCGCCGAAGTAGATCCCCCAGGCAGCCACGACGCCGCACTGCACCATGAGCGCGGGGACCCCGTCGAGGAATGCCTGCACCCGGTGTTCCTTCACCGCTGCCTCGACCCGGCCAGAGTCGACGTGCTGCAGGTGGGCGTGGACCTGCGGTGTGGCCGCGGCCAGCTTCACGGTGCGTACGGACTCCAGCGCGGAGACCACCGCGCGACCGAACCGAGCGCGAGCGGCGGAGGAGGCCGTGGCGGAGCGGCCGGCGATCGGCCGGCCGACCGCGGAGGCCAGCGCCGAGGCGATCATGACGACCAGGAGCACGGCGCCCGCGAGCGCGGTGCCCGCCAGCAGGGCGGTGATCGTCGCGATGACCAGGCCGTTGACGAAGTCGACCCAGCGGTCGGCGTAGCGGGCGTAGCGGTCCGCGTCCATCGAGCGAGCGACGACCTCACCCGGCGGCGTACGCGTCAGCCGGTGCTGGCGGGTCTGGCCGTAGAGCACAGCCATCCGCGCCCGCAGCATGACCTCGATCCACCAGCGCGGGTAGCGGTAGAAGGCGTCGGCGAGCATCAGCGGCGCGGCCAGCAGGCTGACCACGAGCAGCACCGACATCACCGTCGGCCTGCCGCCGTCCTGCAGAGACTCGACGATCCGGCCCCACAGGAGCCCGGTGAAGGCACCCTGCGCACCAGTCATCGAGGCGAACAGGAAGAGCAGCGCACCCGCGACACCCCACTCGGGGCGCAGGAACAGGGCGTGCAGGATCCCCCGGGCGAGAGTTGGCCCGGTGCCGACCTCGGGGACGTCCGGCGGAGCGCCCGAGCGACGCTTGCCGCCCACGTTGCCCTCCGCGACATGGTCGAGGGTGGAGTGGTCGACTGGCTTGGCGTCCGGCGACGGCGAGTCGTGGTGATCAGTGCGGCTGGCCTCCAGCAGGTCGCGGAACGGCCCGGGCGCGGTCGCCAGCGAGGCCCGCAGGCCGTGCTGGATCACCCGGCCGTGGTCGAGCACGGCCACATGAGGAGCGCGCTCGATGGTGGAGAGCCGGTGGGCGATCAGGATGCCCGTGCGCCCGGTCAGCAGCCGGTCGGCGGCCGCAACCACCCGGCGCTCGGTGAGCGGGTCCATCCGCGCGGTCGCCTCGTCGAGCACGACCACCCGTACGTCGCGCACCAGCAGCCGCGCGAAGGCAACCAGCTGCTCCTCCCCCGCCGACAACGAGGTGCCGCCGGGGCCGAGCAGGGTGTCGAGCCCGTCGGGGAGACCCCCGACCCACTCGGAGAGCCCGAGCCGGGCGACCGCCCGCTCGATGTCCTCGCGCGGACGCTCGTCGTCGAAGAGCGCGATGTTCTCCGCGAGCGTGCCGGCCAGGATCTCGGTGCGCTGTGTCACCACTCCCACGGAGGCGCGCAGCTGCTGCAGGTCGAGGTCGCGTACGTCCACGTCGCCCAGGAACACCGAGCCGCGCGGCGGCTCGACCGCCCGGGAGAGCAGCGAGGCGAGCGTCGACTTGCCCGAGCCGGTGCGGCCCACCAGGGCGATGGTGTCGCCGGCCGGCACCGTGAGCGAGATGCCCTGGAGGGCGAAGGTGCCCTCGGCGTAGGAGAAGGTCAGGTCGCGCAGGTCGACCTCCAGCGCTCCCCCGTCGGGCACGGGCGCGCCGCCCTCGGGCTCCGGCTCGGAACCCATCATCTGACGCAGCCGGATGACCGCGCCGAGGCCGGCCTGAATGTCGGGCAGGTGGTTGGCGAGCATCGCGATCTGGCCCACGAACGTGCTCGTGACCAGGAACAACGTCACCAGCGCGCTGATCCCGAGACGGTCGGTCGCGGCGAGCGCCACTCCGGCCAGACCGATGCCGGCCAGCAGCGAGTGGAGCAGCACCCCGGCGCGACGACCGACCTTGGCCTCGACCGTGACGACCGCACGGAACTTCTCGTGGACCGTCGCCGACAGCCTCGCCACTCGGGCGACCACGTGGTCCTGGCCCAGGCTCGTACGCAGGTCGTCACGCCCCGCGATGCCCTCCTCGAGCACGGCGGCATGGTCGGTCCAGGACGCCTCCTCGATGACCTTGAGCTCGGAGATCTTGCCCAGCAGCCGACGGATGACGAACCAGGTCACCACGGCGAGCAGCGGGAACAGGATCGCCGCCGGCCACCAGGTGAAGCTGGCCACGATCCACATCGGCAGCGCCGCGAAGACCGAGCGGAAGAGCATCCACAGCTGCCAGCGCAGCAGGTTGCCGACCTCGTGGGAGTCGTCGTCGACCCGGTCGAGGATCTCGCCGACGGCCTGCTCGCTCAGCTCCGAGAGCGGCTGACGCATGGCAGCCTGGAGCACGTCCTCGCGCAGCTTGCCCTCGACCCGGTCGGAGACCCCGACCCAGGCGATCTTCGCGGTCGAGTCGACCAGCGAGGCGCCGATCACGCACAGCGCCAGCCAGCCGACCAGGCTCGCGGTCGGGTTCTCGGCCAGCCGCCCGGCCACGACGGTGCCGATCGACTGGCCCACCATGGCGACCGCCAGCGCGATCAGCGCCGCGACCGTCACCGGCCCCTTCAGGCGTCGCCAGTCGACCTGCCGGCTCGGGTCGGCAGGGTCGGCGGGGACTCCGAGAGCCTTGCCTGAGGTGGGCGCGGGCGGAGTCGAGAGGGTCGCAGTCATCAGAAGATCACGGTATGCGCGACCACCGACACCCACCTAAAGGTTTTCCGCCCTCACCCGGCCACAAACACGATGCTGACCTGCATCTATAGGAATCAGAAGAAAGATCTGGAGACCAAGGTCACGTACGCCGGGAAGGTGTCCTGACACAGGACGACGGCCCGGCAC
>NZ_JBHVGB010000291.1:0-3731 GCF_042801335.1 Nocardioides sp. NPDC057577
GCCTGCGCGGGTGACGCTTCGGCCGACGCGGGTGACGCCTCGGCAGACGTGGGTCGCCTCGGCGTGAGGTCTACTTCTCCAGGATGGCGACGACGCCCTGGCCGCCGGCGGCGCAGACGGAGATCAGGCCGCGGCCCGAGCCCTTCTCGTCGAGCAGCTTGGCGAGGTTGTTGATGATCCGGCCGCCGGTGGCGGCGAAGGGGTGGCCGGCCGCGAGGCTGGAGCCCTTGACGTTCAGCTTCTCGCGCGGGACGGTGCCGAGCGGAGCGTCGAGGCCGAGCTTGTCCTTGCAGAAGTCCGCGGACTCCCAGGCGGCAAGGGTGGACAGGACCTGCGACGCGAACGCCTCGTGGATCTCGAAGAAGTCGAAGTCGTCGAAGGTCAGGCCGTTGCGCGCCAGGAGGCGCGGGACGGCGTAGGCGGGAGCCATCAGCAGGCCCTCGCCACCGGCGACGTAGTCGACAGCGGCGACCTCGGCGTCGACGAAGTAGGCCAGGACCGGCAGGTTCTTGGCGGCAGCCCACTCCTCGGACGCGAAGAGCACCGCGGAGGCGCCATCGGTGAGCGGGGTCGAGTTGCCCGCCGTCATGGTCGGGTTCTCACCCTTGACCCCGAAGACGGGCTTGAGGGTGGAGAGCTTCTCCACGGTCGAGCCCGGGCGGAGGTTGTTGTCCTTCTCCAGGCCGCGGAACGGCGTGATCTGGTCCTCGAACCAGCCGGCCTCGTACGCAGCTCCCAGCTTCTGGTGGGAGGCAGCTGCCAGCTCGTCCTGGGCCTGGCGGGTGATGCCCCACTCCTGCGCGGTCAGCGCGGCGTGCTCACCCATGGAGAGCTTGGTGCGCGGCTCGACGTTGGCCGGGATGTTGGGGATGACGTCGGCGGGGCGGAGCTTGGCGAAGGCCTTGACGCGGTCGATGTTGGTCTTGGCCCGGTTGGCCTCGAGCAGGACCTTGCGGAGCTTCTCGCCCAGCGCGATCGGCGCGTCGGAGGTGGTGTCGGTGCCGCCGGCGATGCCGGAGTCGAGCTGGCCGAGCGCGATCTTGTTGGCGATGTAGGTCGCCGCCTGGAGACCGGTGCCGCAGGCCTGCTGCAGGTCCACGGCAGCCGTCTCGGGAGCGAGTCGCGACCCGAGCACCGACTCGCGGGTCAGGTTGAAGTCGCGCGAGTGCTTGAGCACCGCACCGGAGGCGACCTCGCCGATGCGCTCACCCTCGAGGCCGAAGCGCGCGGCGAGACCGTCGAGGACGGCGGTGAACATCTCCTGGTTGGACGCGGTCGCGTACGCACCGTTGGAACGGGCGAAGGGAATGCGGTTGCCGCCCACGATGGCGACACGGCGCGTGGTCTGAGCAGTGGTCATAGGGTTCATCCTTGTCTGATGAAGCTCTTTGGAGAAGGGTATGTCAGGGAGATCACGAAAAGTGGACACCGAGTTACACCTGTAGTTACAACTGGCGAGTAACATACCAACGTACGCCTCAGAGACCACGTCCAGAAGGATCAGAGCAGACCATGAGCGACAAGTACCAGAGCTTCACCCAGTCGGCGATCGGCAAGGTCCTCGTCAAGAACCTCGGGCTGCCGAGCCCCGCCAAGCTCGAGCGGTACGCAGCTGGCGCCCCGCTCGTGAAGGGCACCGTCCTCGTCGGCGGACGTGGTCGTCTGGCCGAGTCGCTGAGCGGGCTTCTGGGCGAGCTGGACATCACCTCGACCGACGCCGCGACCCCGGGCACCAAGCTCAAGGGCCTCGTCTTCGACGCCACCGGCCTGACCTCGACCGCCGATCTGGTCGCGCTCCAGGAGTTCTTCACCCCGGTGCTGCGCAGCCTGGAGAACAACCCGCGCGTCGTCGTGATCGGCACGCCGCCCGAGCTGCTCAAGGGTGGCGAGCGGGTCGCGCAGCGCGCGCTGGAGGGCTTCACCCGCAGCCTCGGCAAGGAGATCGGCAAGGGCGGCACCGTCCAGCTCGTCTACGTCGCCGAGGGCTTCGAGGGCTCGCTGCTCTCCACCCTCGCCTTCCTGCTCTCCCCCAAGAGCGCCTACGTCTCCGGCCAGGTCGTGCGGATCGGCACCAAGAACGCCTCCCCCGCCGCCGAGCAGGTCGACCCGAAGAAGCCCCTGACCGGCAAGGTCGCGCTCGTCACCGGTGCCGCGCGCGGCATCGGCGAGGAGATCGCCAAGGTCCTGCAGCGCGACGGTGCGACCGTCGTCGGCCTGGACATCCCGCCGGCCGAGGACGACCTGAAGAAGGTCACCCCCGACTACATCACCGCCGACATCACCGCCGAGGACGCTCCCGCCAAGATCGCGGCCTACCTCCAGGAGAAGTTCGGCGGCGTCGACATCGTCGTGCACAACGCCGGCGTCACCCTCGACAAGAAGCTCGCCAACCAGAAGCCCGACCGCTTCGGCAAGGTGCTCGAGATCAACATCAGCGCCCCGGAGCGGATCACCGCCGAACTGCTCGAGCAGAAGCTGGTCCGTCCCAACGGCCGCATCATCGGCGTCTCCTCGATCGCCGGTATCGCCGGCAACCTCGGCCAGACCTCCTACGGTGCCTCGAAGGCCGCCGTCATCGGCTTCGTCGACTCGCTGGCCGAGGAGCTTCCCGACGGCATCACCATCAACGCGGTCGCTCCGGGCTTCATCATCACCCAGATGACCGCGGCCGTCCCGTTCGCGACGCGTGAGGTCGGCCAGCGGCTCAACGCGATGGCCCAGGGTGGCCTGCCGGTCGACGTCGCCGAGACCATCGCCTGGTACGCCTCGCCGGCCTCGACCGGCGTCAACGGCAACGTCGTGCGGGTGTGCGGCCAGATGATGCTGGGTGCCTGATGAGTGCCCCCAGGATCGAGCCCAGCTTCACCGGTCGGTCCGGTCCCGGCCTGCTCGTCCGGGCGGCGCTGCCCGCCATTCCGGGCATCAACGCGCTCCCGGGGATCAAGAAGACCGGCGTCGCCTACGAGGAGCTCAGCCTCACCCGCGAGCCGGTCGTCCTCGAGCGGACCGCGGTCGACGCCTACGCCGAGCTGTGCGGCTTCCCGATCAAGGACACCGTGCCGCTCCCCTACCCGCACATGCTGGCCTTCCCGCTGCACATGGCTCTGATGTCCTCGCCCGATTTCCCTTCGCCCGCGATGGGGATGGTCCACATCGAGAACTCGATCAGCGGCTACCGCCCGATCTCGGTCGGCGAGGCGGTCTCGGTGACCGCGACCGTGGGGCAGCCCGAGCCGCACCCGGTCGGCAAGGCCTACCGGTTCCTGACCGTCGCGACCGTCGAGGGTGAGGTCGTGTGGGAGTCCACCTCGACGTACCTGGTCCGCGGGAAGCGCAACCCCGACGTCGAGTGGAGGTCCGACCTCGTCGAGGTCGACCCGTCCGGGCCGGTCTTCCCGCTCAAGGCCGACCTGGGCCGGCGCTACGCGAAGGTCGCCGGCGACTACAACCCGATCCACCTCTATCCGCTGACCGCGAAGGCGCTGGGCTTCAAGCGGCAGATCGCGCACGGGATGTGGACCAAGGCGCGCTGCATCGCGGCCCTGGAGAACCGGCTGCCCGGTGCCGTACGCGTGGACGTGGCGTTCAAGAAGCCGGTCTTCCTGCCGTCCTCGGTCGCGTTCGGGTCGCTGAAGCACCTGGACGGCTACGACTTCTCGCTCCACAAGCGCGGGTCGGACACGCTCCATCTGGTGGGGCGTACGACCGCGCTCTGAACCCGGACCTGATGC
>NZ_JBHVGB010000292.1:0-3721 GCF_042801335.1 Nocardioides sp. NPDC057577
GTCCAGCCGCGCGCGCATGCCCGGGTCGACCGAACAGGCCGCCAGCGCGGTGCCGGCCAGGAACCACGGCAGGTACGCCGGCAGCCACTCGGCCGCGAACGGCTGGTCGAACCACGTCCGGGCGCCGGCTGCGAACGCCACGCCGCCGATCGAGAGCAGCAGGCACAGGACCAGCACGCGGCGCAGGTCCAGGCGGTCTCGCGGCGTCAGCAGCCGCACCACCAGCGGCAGCGCGAGGTAGAAGGCGACCTCGGTGCACAGGCTCCACATGTGCGCCAGGCCGTAGGCGTGGGTGTCCTGGGTGTAGATCTGGGTCAGGGTCAGGTTCGCGATCCAGCCTCCGACCCCCACATCGGAGTTCGCAGGCGCGGCGATCAGGCAGACGGCCACGACCACCCAGTAGAGCGGCAGGATCCGCAGCGCCCGCTTCCACAGGTAGCGTCCGGTGCTCGGCGGCGGAGCTCCGGCGGCGCTGGCGGCGAACCACGGCCGGGCCAGCAGGAATCCGGAGACCACGAAGAAGAGCGCAACGCCGAGGTCGAAGTGGGCGAGCATCGCCCCGGTCCAGCCCTGCGGGTAGCGGCCGGTGTGGAACGCGACATGGGTCAGCACCACCATCAGCGCCCCGACGGCGCGCAGCGCGTCGAGCGTGAGGAACCGGCGATCCAGTTCGATTCGGGCTCCGTTTCGGTCGGCCATCAGCCGTCCTCCTCAGGCCCTGAGATCGGGTCGCCGAACGGCACCACGCTGCCGACCTCGATGCCACCCAGGCACGGCTTCGACCCCGGAGTCAGGCTCTGGAGGCCGATGGTGTCGAAGCGTCCCTCGCCCGTACGCAGGTAGAGACTGCGGAACCCGGGCTCGATCTCGACATCGTAGGAATGCTCGCCGGCGGTCACCCGCATCCGGCCGGCGTCCTCGGCGGCAGCCACGTAGGCGACCCGGATCCACCACCCGGCGCCGTCCACGCCACCGTCGAGGCCCACCTCGAGCGGCGTCTGCCGCACCCGCAGCGGGCACTTGTCCAGGCTCGGCGTCGGGTCGACGGCGCCGACCGAGCGCCGCTCGGGGTCCACCAGCGCCGGCCGGATGTGACCGTCCTCGTCGACCAGGTAGAGGTTGTCGGTGCTGGCCTTGGGGAAGTCCATCTTGTCCGACAGCGGCCGGAGCACCCGACTCACCTGGTTGTAGGGGTAGGACGCGCCCCAGACCATCCACTCGGGCACCGGCCCGTCGGCCATCGGCAGCGGCTCCTCGACCTCGGCCAGGTCGGCACGGACGGTGTCGACGTAGCGCCGGGTGTTGTCGTCCTCGTGCCAGCCCTGGGCGTAGGAGTAGGACGAGAAGAGCCCCAGTGCCGCGACGATCGCGGTCACGCCGGCGACGCGCTTCGGCGCGTCGAGGAAGGGCGAGGTACGCGTCGGGGTGAGCGTCTCCACGGCCCCGCGCAGCGGCAGCGTGGCCAGCGCGAGCGCCATCGCGGTGACCGCGATCGTGTCGGTGAGGTAGCGGTAGGCGAGGGCGATGTCGGCACCGACCCCGCCGGCCCGGATGGCGGTGATCAGGGCGATGTCGATGACCAGGATGCCGCCGACCAGCCACCACGCGCGCAGCGCGATCGAGCGGGTGCGGGCGAGCTCGTAGGTCAGCAGGGCCAGCACGCCGACGGCGAGCACCGAGACGACCGCGCCGGGCTCGGCCCAGCCGGCCGAGTTGCCCTCCAGCCACGTCCAGCGCAGCGGCCCGCCGACCACGCCCGGTGCCCACGACTCGAACAGGAACCGCTGGGCGACCAGCGCGAACCCGTTGGCGTCGGAGGCTCCCGATGCCTTCGACGATCCCGCGCCCAGCGTGAGGTAGGCGACCACGGAGCCGATCGAGACGACCCCGTAGAGGAGCACGCCGGGCAGGTAGCGGCCCAGGATCGTCCGCAGCCGGGTCAGGATGTCACCGCTGGCGAACCAGCCCAGCGCCAGCACGGCGTAGGGCCAGAACAGCAGCATCGCCTTCTCGCCGAAGGCGATGGCGGCCAGGGTGATGAGCATCGTGAGCAGGGCCCAGCCGAACCGCCGCGTACGCAGGTAGTTGAGGTGTGCCCATGACCCCCAGAAGATCGCAGCGAGGAACGGCAGCTGGGTGATCCCGGGGCCCCAGGACAGGAACGCCGGCAGGCTGATCGAGCTGAACAGGAACAGCGCCAGCGGCGGCAGGATCCCGCGCCGCTTCCCGAACGCGGAGCAGAGGAAGACCAGTGCGCCCAGGTTCGCGATCGCCTGCAGCACGAGGAGCTCGGCGGCCGGGTAGGCCCAGGCGTACGGGTCGAGGCTGAAGTTGTAGGACGTCAGCGCGAACGCGCCCGGCATCAGGTGTCCGGCGAAGCCGTGGAAGAGCAGGTCGCCCGAGAGCCCGTCGGACATCAGCTTCGACATGAAGTTGGCATCGTCGAAGCGGTACCACGACCCGCTCAGCGCCCAGGCGCGGAAGCCGAGCTGGACGGCGATCATCGCCAGCGCTGCCGCGACGACCTTGCCCGGCGTGGCCAGGAAGCCGTCGCCGGCCGGCCCGTCGGCGGGCTCGGCAGCGGTGGAGGTGGTGTGGGGAAGTGACACGAAGAGGAAGTGTCGCACAGTGGTTTGTGACCCGTTGCACACCTCTCCCGGTATTGCTGCTACGGTTCGCGGATCGAGGGGGGACCCGAGGCCTTGGGAGGGGCAAAAACATGCGAAGAGTGATTGGTTACGTCTTCTTGCTGGTCGGCGCGTTTGCGCTGGTCGCTGCCGCGGTGGCGGGATTCTGGGCCAAGGACGCCGCTGCCAAGTTTCCGCTGAATGTCGACTCGCGCACGGTGCTCGAGGGCACGGCCAGCGGTGCACAGGCCAAGTCGGATACCCCAGTTCCGGTGAAATACGTCAACGTGACCAAGGCTGACCCGGAGGCGTCCACCGATGACGTCGTCGTGCTGATCGAGGTGGCCTGCATCGTCGTCCAGGAGGACGACCCGGCCGACTGCGTCGACCCCGACACCGACCCGCGCGCGGTCAACATCTCCAACAGTGCGTACGCCCTGGACCGCAAGACCGCTGAGCCGGTCAAGGACCAGGCCAAGTACGTCGGCGAGGAGTTCGCGACCGAGGGCATGACGGGCTACGTAGCGAAGTTCCCGTTCGGCACCGAGCGTCACGACTACGAGTACTGGGACGACACCCTCGGTAAGTCCGTCGTCGCCACCTACGTCGACGACGTCGAGGTGGAGGGCGTGAAGACCTACCAGTTCGAGGTATCGATCCCCGCGACCGAGGCGACCCTGAGCGAGGGCGAGTCCGAGGGCACCGAGGACGACACGATCGGCACCTACGAGGGCGCCCAGACGATCTACGTCGAGCCGACCACGGGTCAGTACATCGACCAGACCGGCTCCCAGAAGGCGGTCGCCGGCGACACCACCGTGATCGACATCGAGGTCAGCTACTCCGACGAGACCGTCGCGAAGAACGCCAAGGACGCCAAGGCCAACATCTCCAAGCTCAACCTGATCGGCACCTGGATCCCCGTCGTCGGCCTCGTCGTCGGCCTGATCTTCCTGCTGATCGGCCTGTGGCTGGTCCTGCGCGGTCGCAAGCCCAACGGTGGCTCCCACGCCGCCGCCGACGACAAGACGCTGGTGGATGCCTGAGGCTCAACCCACACAGGCGTAGACGTTCGCGGGCCCGGAGGCCGACAG
>NZ_JBHVGB010000293.1:0-3664 GCF_042801335.1 Nocardioides sp. NPDC057577
CGTCATGACGAGCCGACTCGGCATCAGAACTGTCAGTCGCCGCCGCCTCCGCCGCCACAGCTCGAGCCGCAGGAGGAGCTGTTGCAGGAGCTGTCGTGGCTGTTGCCGTGGTGGTGGCCGGAGTCGTAGGTGGAGCCGGAGCCGCACGAGCTCGAGCTGCAGCTGCTGCCGTTGCGACGTCGAGGACCTCGGCGACGGTTGCTCCGGCCGGCTCCGACCAAGGCCTTGGTCAGCGCGTAGATGACCAGGCCGAGGATCACGATGATGATCAGGGTCTTCAAGTAGAGCTCCGTTTCCAGGTGCGGCGGGTGAGGTGCCAGATCTGTGAGCCGAGGCCGACGGTGAGCACCCGGCGCCCAGCGATCCGGGTGAGCGCCAACCGCCGCCGGCCTTCATAGACATCGTGCAGCCGGAGCCAGTCGGCGCCGATGGTGGTCAGGAAGTCGCGTACGTCGTCGTGGGCGCAGCCCTGCTGGGGATGCTGCGCGGCCCAGGCATGGAAGCGGGCGCGCCAGTCCGGGAGCAGGTCGAGCTCAGGGGCGGCGTGGTGCGCGGCCGAGGAGCGCTTGTGGTGCAGCACCCGGGTCGTCGCGGTCGTCCCGGCGGCCTCGAACCCTGGTGGCGTACGTCCCGCCAGCAGGTCGTCGAGGACCTCGCGCTGCCGCGCGGCGAGCTGGTCGCGCACGGCGCCTCGGGAGTCCACGGGAGGAGTGTGCCCGATCGACTGGGCGGCCGGCCACGCCAAACTGACGTAGGTCTCGACCCGCTTCGCGGGTTCGCAAGCTCACCCGCTGCGCTCGCTCGACCTTCTCGCGTTATGACCCCGCTCGTTCCTCGCGGGGGCGTAGGCTCGAAAGTTGAGTGGAACAGACTCAACTTTGGTTGTGTTGAGATAGATGCGGGTGACAGGCACTCGCGACAGACTTGAGCGCGTCCACAGGAGGAGTGCAGACACAGATGAGCCAGTTTTCGGCAGACAAGTTCACCACCAAGGCTCGCGAGGCGATCGAGGCCGCGCAGCTCTCCGCCACGACGGCGGGCAACACCACGACCGAGCCGATCCACCTGCTCGCCGCGCTGCTGCAGCAGGACGAGGGCACCGCGACGTCGATGGTCACCAAGTCCGGTGTGGACGCCGAGGAGCTGTCGCGAGCGGTGGCCGCCGATCTCGCCGGGCTCCCGCGTGCCAGCGGGTCCACGGTGCAGCAGCCTGCTGCCTCCGGTGGGCTGACCCGTGTCCTGGCCGGCGCGATCACGCTGGCCACGTCCCTGAAGGACGACTACGCCGCCACCGAGCATCTGCTGATCTCGCTGGCCACGGTCGAGTCGTCGGCGCAGAAGGTGCTCAAGGGCGCCGGGCTCACCGAGAAGGGGCTGCGCGAGACGCTGAAGGCGGTCCGCGGCAACCGCCGGGTGACCTCGCAGGATGCCGAGGACTCCTACGAGGCGCTCGAGAAGTACTCCCAGGACCTCACCGAGGCCGCCGAGCGCGGCAAGCTCGACCCGGTCATCGGCCGTGACTCCGAGATCCGCCGCGTCATCCAGGTGCTCTCGCGGCGCACCAAGAACAACCCGGTGCTCATCGGCGAGCCCGGCGTCGGCAAGACGGCCGTCGTCGAAGGGCTCGCCCAGCGGATCATCGCCGGCGACGTACCCGACTCGCTGAAGGGTCGCCGCCTCCTGTCGCTCGACCTGGCGGCGATGGTCGCCGGGGCGCAGTACCGCGGCCAGTTCGAGGAGCGGCTCAAGGCCGTCCTGGAGGAGATCAAGGCCGCCGAGGGCCAGGTCATCACCTTCATCGACGAGCTGCACACCGTCGTCGGCGCGGGCGCCGGCGGCGACTCGGCGATGGACGCCAGCAACATGCTCAAGCCGATGCTCGCGCGCGGTGAGCTGCACATGATCGGTGCGACCACGCTCGACGAATACCGCGAGCGCATCGAGAAGGACCCGGCCCTGGAGCGCCGCTTCCAGCAGGTCTTCGTCGGCGAGCCGTCGGTCGAGGACACGGTGCAGATCCTGCGCGGCATCCAGGAGAAGTACGAGGCTCACCACGGTGTCCGCATCACCGATGCCGCTCTGGTGACCGCCGCGACCCTGTCCGACCGCTACATCACCGGGCGGCAGCTGCCCGACAAGGCGATCGACCTCATCGACGAGGCGGCCTCCCGGCTGCGGATGGAGATCGAGTCGTCTCCCGAGGAGATCGACCAGCTCCGGCGCGCCGTCGACCGGCTGAAGATGGAGGAGTTCGCGCTCTCCAAGGAGTCCGACGACGCCTCTCTCGAGCGCCACGCGGCGCTGCGCAAGGAGCTCGCCGACAAGGAGGAGGAGCTGCGCGGGCTGGAGGCACGCTGGGAGCAGGAGAAGGCTTCGCTCGAGGGCGAGGGTGCCCTGCGCAAGCAGCTCGACGCGCTGCGCAGCGAGGCCGAGCGGCTCCAACGCGAGGGTTCGCTGGGGGAGGCCTCGGAGATCCTCTACGGTCGCATCCCCGAGCTCGAGCGGCAGATCGCCGAGGCCGCCGAGGCCGAGGACGAGGTCGCCGACCGGCTGGTCGGTGAGGAGGTCGCTGCCCAGCAGATCGCCGAGGTCGTCGAGGCCTGGACCGGCATCCCGACCGGCAAGATGCTCCAGGGCGAGCAGGCCAAGCTGCTCGAGATGGAGACCGAGATCGGGCGCCGGCTGATCGGGCAGAAGTCCGCCGTCACCGCCGTCGCCGATGCGGTGCGCCGCTCGCGTGCCGGGATCGCCGACCCCAACCGCCCCACTGGCTCGTTCCTCTTCCTGGGCCCGACCGGCACCGGTAAGACCGAGCTCGCCAAGTCGCTCGCCGACTTCCTCTTCGACGACGAGCGCGCGATCGTACGCATCGACATGTCCGAATACTCCGAGAAGCACTCGGTCGCCCGGCTGGTCGGTGCTCCTCCGGGCTACGTCGGCTACGACGAGGGTGGTCAGCTGACCGAGGCGGTGCGGCGCCGCCCCTACTCGGTGGTGCTGCTCGACGAGGTCGAGAAGGCTCACCCCGAGGTCTTCGACATCCTGCTGCAGGTGCTCGACGACGGGCGGCTGACCGACGGTCAGGGTCGCACGGTCGACTTCCGCAACACGCTCCTCATCCTCACCTCCAACCTCGGTTCGGCCTTCCTGGTCGACCCGATCATGGACGAGCACGAGAAGCACGAGTCGGTCATGGCCGTGGTCCGGGCGTCGTTCAAGCCGGAGTTCCTCAACCGACTCGACGAGGTCGTCATGTTCGATGCCCTCTCGCTGGCCGACCTCACCAAGATCGTCGACATCCAGCTCGGTCTGCTCGAGAAGCGCCTGGCCGCCCGCCGCATCTCGATCTCCGTCACCCCGGAGGCTCGGGAGTGGCTGGCCGAGACCGGCTACGACCCGGCGTACGGCGCCCGGCCGTTGCGTCGCCTCATCCAGTCCGCCATCGGCGACCCGCTCGCCAGGAAGCTCATCGGCGGCGAGGTGACCGACGGTGGCCAGGTCACCGTCGACCGCGACGGCGACGGCCTCACCCTGAACACCTGAGCCGAGACGACCGGAGCGAGGTCGAGCGGCGAGCTTGCTCGTCCGCGCGCGCCGAGCGAGGGAGTGACCGCGCGAAGCGCGGAGGCGTCACCCCGGTCGGCCGAGTGGGCATCCAGATGCC
>NZ_JBHVGB010000294.1:0-3574 GCF_042801335.1 Nocardioides sp. NPDC057577
GTGCCATCTCGACCGACGCGCGTGACGTCTCGGCGTTCTGGGTCAGAGGTCGAAGAGCGACCCTGCCTCGTGGATGTCGACGTCCGTACGCGGCGTGTGGGTCTCTCCGCTCACGGCCGGGGCCGGCTTCGGCTCCGGTGCGGGCGCCTCGGCGACCGGATCGGGCTCGGGCTCCGGCTCGACGGCCGGCGGCTCCGCCTCGACGGCCACGTCTTCGACAGGCGCCTCGTCGACCACGGTCTCCGTGGCGGTCTCGGCCACCGGAGCGGCCTCGGTCGGGGCGGCAGGAGCCGCAGCGGCGACGGTGCCCTCGGGGGCCTCGATGTCGAAGAGTGAGCCGAGGCTGTCGAAGTCGACGTCGGTCTTCGGCTCCGAGGTGACTCCCGAACCTGCGACCGGAGCGACAGGCGCCACGGGAGCAGGTGCGGCCGGAGCCTCCGTCGCGGCCTCGGGGGCCTTGGCCGGGGCGGGAGTCGGCTCGGGGGTGCTGGCCGGGATGTCGAAGAGCGAACCACCCGCGCTGAGGTCGATGCTCGGCTCTTCTGCGGCCGGAGCAGCAGCCGGAGCGGCAGCAGGCGCCTCGGGCTCGGCGGCGGGCGCCTTCGCCTCGGGGGCCGGTGCGGCTTCCTCGGCGGGTGCGGCCGGGATGTCGAAGAGCGAGCCGCCTCCGCCCAGGTCGACAGCAGGCTCCTCGGCGGGTGCCGGAGCGGCCTTCGCCTCGGGTGCGGCGGCAGGCTCTGCCTCTTGGGCGGGTACGTCGAAGAGCGACCCGCCGGTCCCGAGATCCGAAGCCGGCTCCTCGGCAGGCTTGTCGGCCGGCTTGTCGGCCGGCACGTCGAACAGCGAGCCGCCCGAGGCCGGGGTTTCTTCGGCGGGCGTCTCCGCAGGCGTGTCGAAGAGCGACCCGCCGCCGTCGAACAGCGAGCCGCCGGAGGCCGGCTTCTCCGGCTCAGCGGCCGGCGCGGGGGTGTCGAAGAGCGAGCTGCCACCCGACGTACCTCCGGTGGCCGGCTCGGCCGGGGCGGGGGTGTCGAAGAGCGAGGACGCGTCGGCAGGAGCCTTCTCGGTCTCGGTGGTCTCGGGGGCGGAGTCGAAGAGCGACGTGCCCGCTGCGGCGGCCGGAGCGGCCTCCTCGACGGCCGGCGCAGCCTTGGCGGCGGCACCGACCTTCGCGCCCTCGCCCGGGGCCAGCTTGGTCGCCTGCTCGCCCTTCACGGAGGCGAGCAGCATCTGCGCGACGTCGAGCACCTCGACCTCTTCGCGCGCAGCCCCGTTGGCCTGGGCCTTGGTCAGACCGTCGGAGAGCATGACGCGGCAGAACGGGCAGCCGACGGCGATCTGGTCGGCGCCGGTGGCGACGGCCTCGTCGGTGCGGTTCTCGTTGATCCGCGACCCGATCTTCTCCTCCATCCACATCCGGGCACCGCCGGCACCACAGCAGAAGGAGCGCTCGGAGTTGCGGGGCATCTCCTTGTATTCCGCGCCCGGCATGATCTGCAGCAGCTCGCGCGGCGGCTCGTAGACGCCGTTGTGGCGACCGATGTAGCACGGGTCGTGGTAGGTGATCGAGCGCTTGTGGGCGCCGGCGCCGTCCGCGACCGGGGTCAGCTTGCCCTCGCGCACCAGGCGGTTGAGCAGCTGGGTGTGGTGGACGACCTCGAGCTCGATGCCGAACTCCTTGTACTCGTTCTTCAACGTGTTGAAGCAGTGAGCACAGGTGGTGACGGCCTTCTTGACCTTGAACTCCTTGAACGTCTCGACGTTCTGCTGAGCCAGGCCCTGGAAGACGAACTCGTTGCCGGCGCGGCGGGCGGAGTCGCCGGTGCAGGTCTCACCGTTGCCGAGTACGCCGAAGGAGACCCCGGCCATGTCGAGCAGCTCGGCCACGGCGCGGGTGGTCTTCTTGGCGCGGTCCTCGTAGGCGCCGGCACAGCCGACCCAGAACAGCCAGTCGACCTCCTCCAGCGACTCGATGTCCTTGCCGACCTCCTTGACGTCGAAGGGCAGGTCCTTGGCCCAGTCCATGCGCGCGTTGGCGTTCATGTTCCAGGGGTTGCCCTTGCCCTCGAGGCCCTTGAAGAGACCGTTGAGCTCGGAGGGGAAGTTGGACTCGACGAGCACCTGGTAGCGGCGCATGTCCATGATGTGGTCGACGTGCTCGATGTCGACGGGGCACTGCTGGACGCAGGCACCACAGGAGGTGCAGGACCAGAGGACGTCCTCGTCGATGACGAAGCCGCCGTCCTCCGGGTTGTAGAACCAGTCGAGAACCTCGGCGTTGCTCTCGGCACCTTCCGGAGCGCCGTCGGCCTTGCCGATCAGCGGCTTCTCCTTGAGGTCGCCGTCAGCGGCAGCGGCGTACGCGTGCTCGCGCAGGCCCATCATCAGCAGCTTCGGCGAGAGCGGCTTCTCGGTGTTCCAGGCGGGGCACTGCGACTGGCAGCGACCACACTCAGTGCAGGTGGTGAAGTCGAGGATGCCCTTCCAGGAGAAGTCCTGGATCGAGCCGACGCCCAAGATGGCGTCCTCGGCGATCCGGTCCTCCTCGACGTCCTCGAGGGTGACGGGCGTGCCGTCGATGAGCATCGGCTTGATCGCGCCGAGCGCGGTGCCGAGCGGGCGCGCGCCGTCGACGGCAGACGTACGCGACGCCGGCTCGCGCTTGAACCAGATGTTGAACCAGGCGGTGAAGCGGTGCCAGGCGACACCCATCGTCAGGTTGGACGAGATCACCATCAGCCAGATCAGCGCGGAGAGGATCTTGAAGGTCGCGATGAGGTAGATGATGTTCTCCAGCGTCCCGATCGACTCGGCGCCGGTCGGGTAGAGAGCACCGAAGAACTGAGAGATCGGGAAGTGGAAGCCGGTCGCGTGCTCAGCGTGCTCGCCGCCGTGCGCCAGCGCCAGGTTGTATTCCGCGCCGCGGATGAACAGGATCGCGATCGACTCGAGCAGCACCATCGCCTCGACGAAGAAGGCCTGCCACATGACCGACCCGTAGAACCGCGTCTCGCGGCCCATCTTCCTCGGCTGGTGCAGCAGCCGGTAGATGATCAGCGGGATGATGCCCAGCGCACCGAGCAGGCCGAGACCCTCGGCCACCCATTCGTAGAGGAAGAACTTCCCGATGATGGGAATCGTCCAGTCGGCGGAGAAGAGCTGGAAGTAGGCCGAGCCGACCGCCGTGGAGAGCACGATGAACGCCGCGAAGGCGAACCAGTGCAGGATGCCGACCCAGGTCCACTGCAACATGCGCGTGTGGAGGACGGTCTCTTTCAGCATCGTCAGCGTGCGGGCCAGCGGCTGGTCGACGCGGCTGATCGGCGTACCGATCTTGATGACCGCGAGCATCGACCGGACCGCCTTGGTCGTCATGTAGACGGCGGCGACCGTTGTCGCGAGGCACACGACGATGGTGATGATCTGCAACATGCCTAGGCGCTCCTCATCAGGGCAGGACTGCCGGAATGCAACCGAGCCTAGTGCTTGGCGTCGGCTTTGCTTGCGTAAGGGTGGGCTAAGACTACCCGTGAGTAACTTCAGAACAGAGAAACGGTCCGCGACCTGGTCAGGT
>NZ_JBHVGB010000295.1:0-3563 GCF_042801335.1 Nocardioides sp. NPDC057577
GTCGCAAGGGGTCGACTAGAGAGAGTCGATCGCTTCGTTGAGCGTCGCGGACGGACGCATCACGGCGGTGACCTTCTCGGGGTTGGGCAGGTAGTAGCCGCCGATGTCGGCGGGCTTGCCCTGGACCGCGAGGAGCTCCTCGACGATCTTGGCCTCGTTGGCGGCGAGGGTCTCGGCGAGACCCTTGAACGCGGCCGCGAGCTCGGTGTCCTCGGTCTGCGCGGCGAGCTCCTGGGCCCAGTAGAGACCCAGGTAGAAGTGGGAGCCGCGGTTGTCCGTGGTGCCGAGCTTGCGACCCGGCGAGCGGTCGTTCTCGAGGAAGGTCGCGGTCGCCCGGTCGAGCGCCGCCGCGAGCACCTTCGCGGAAGGAGCCGAGGCCTGCTCGGCGTACTTCTCGAACGCGGGCACCAGCGCGAAGAACTCACCCAGCGAGTCCCAGCGGAGGTAGTCCTCCTCGACCAGCTGCTGCACGTGCTTCGGGGCCGAGCCGCCCGCACCGGTCTCGAACAGACCGCCGCCGGCGATCAGCGGGACGATGGAGAGCATCTTCGCCGACGTACCGACCTCGAGGATCGGGAACAGGTCGGTGTTGTAGTCACGCAGCACGTTGCCGGTGACCGAGATGGTGTCCTCACCGTTGCGCAGGCGCTCGAGGGAGTACGCGGTGGCGAGCTCGGGCGAGAGGATCTTGATGTCCGCGCCCTCGGTGTCGCCGACGATGGACGAGTCGGCGAGGTACTTGGTGACCTTGGCGATCAGCGAGGCGTCGTGGGCGCGCGACTCGTCGAGCCAGAAGATGGCCGGGGTCTTGGAGTCGCGGGCGCGGCTGACGGCCAGCTTGACCCAGTCGCGGACCGGGATGTCCTTGGTCTGGCAGGCGCGCCAGATGTCGCCGACCTCGACGTCGTGCTCGATGAGCACGTCGCCGGCCTTGTTGAGCACCCGCACGGTGCCGGCGGCCGAGATCTCGAAGGTCTTGTCGTGGGAGCCGTACTCCTCGGCCTTCTGCGCCATCAGACCCACGTTGGGGACGGTGCCGATCGTGGCCGGGTCGAGCGGGCCGTTCTTCTTCACGTCGTCGATGACGGTCTGGTAGACCCCGGCGTAGGAGGAGTCCGGAATCACCGCGAGGGTGTCGTCCTCGCCGCCGTCGACGCCCCACAGCTTGCCGCCGTTGCGGACCAGGGCCGGGATCGAGGCGTCGATGATGACGTCGGAGGGGACGTGCAGGTTGGTGATGCCCTTGTCGGAGTTGACGTAGGACAGGCGCGGGCCCTCGGCGATGGCAGTCGCGATGGCCTTCTCGATCTCGGCGCCCTTCTCCAGGCCGGAGAGGCCCGACAGGATCGCGCCGAGGCCGTCGTTGGCGGACAGGCCGGCGGCCTGGAGGTCGGCGCCGTACTTCTCGAAGACGTCCTTGAAGTAGGCCTTCACGACGTGGCCGAAGATGATCGGGTCGGAGACCTTCATCATCGTCGCCTTCAGGTGCAGCGAGAAGAGCACGTCGTCGGCCTTGGCCTTGGCGAGCGCGTTCTCGAGGAAGGCGTGCAGGTTGGCGACGGACATGTACGTCGCGTCGACGATCTCGCCCTCGAGCACCGGCAGCTCGGCGAGCAGCGTCACCGTCTCGCCGTCGGCCTTCTCGAGCACGATGGAGAGCGTGTCGTCGGCCGGGATGGTCACGGACTTCTCGTTGGACTTGAAGTCGCGCGCACCCATCGTGGCGACGGTCGTCTTGGAGTCGTCGGAGAACGGCTTGTTGGTGTGCGGGTGGGCCTTGGCGTACGCCTTGACCGAGCCCGGCGCGCGCCGGTCGGAGTTGCCCTCACGCAGGACCGGGTTCACCGCGGAGCCCTTGACCTTGTCGTACTTGGCCCGGATCTCCTCCTCCTCGGGCGTGCTGGGCGCCTCGGGGTAGTCGGGGATCTGGTAGCCCTGGGTCTGCAGCTCCTTGATCGCGGCCTTGAGCTGCGGGATGGAGGCGGAGATGTTGGGCAGCTTGACGATGTTGGCTTCCGGCGTCTTCGCCAGCTCACCGAGCTCACCGAGCGCGTCGTCGGCCAGGCCGAACTGGGCCAGGATGCGCGAGGCCACGGAGATGTCACGCGTCTCGACCTCGACCCCCGCCTTGGCCGCGTAGGCCGAGACGATCGGAAGGAAGGAGTACGTCGCCAGCAGCGGCGCCTCGTCGGTGTGGGTGTAGATGATTCGTGCGGCCATTGCTGTGGCTACTCCTGACGAAACGAAAGTGTCTTGACATCAAGATAACAGAGAGGGTGGCGTAACGCCGCCCCGCCCCACCTAAGCACCACGATGTGCCGTCGCAAAAGAGTTACTGTGTGTCAACACCTCATGTTGTTCAGGTGACTGCTGATACCTGAGTGCTTCTCGGGTGTCGATGGGTCTGACCGACGTCAACAGACATTGAAGGGTTTAGGGGACATGACTGAGGAATCATTGTCGGCGGCGGAGCCGACCTTCATCCAGAAACTCGCAGCCGAGGTCATCGGGACATTCATTCTGGTGTTCCTCGGGTGTGGCTCGGTCGTCGCGATCATCGCCGGCGCCACCCACGCCGGACCGAGGAACGCCATCTGGGGCCTCGAGGTCGCCGCCGTCGGCCTGGCCTTCGGCATCGCCGTCGTGATCGGCGCCTACACCTTCGGCCGCATCTCCGGTGGCCACTTCAACCCGGCCGTGACTCTCGGCGTGGCCTCGGCCGGCCGGATCAGCTGGAAGGACGCGGGCGCCTACATCGGCGCACAGTTCGTCGGCGCGACGCTCGGTGCGCTCGTGCTGTTCCTCGTCGCACTCTCTTCCGGCTACAACTCGTGGAACGACGGCGGCCTCGCAGCCAACGCCTGGGGTGACGGAGCCGGAACCGGGCTCATCGGCGCGATCCTCACCGAGCTCGTCCTCACGTTCATCTTCGTCTTCGTCATCCTCGGTGTCACCGACAAGCGGGCGGGGACCAACGCCACCGCGGCTCCGCTGGCCATCGGTTTCTCGCTCGCCGCGATCCACTTCGTCGGCATCCCGTTGACCGGCACCTCGGTCAACCCCGCCCGGTCGTTCGGACCCGCGCTCTTCTCCGGCACCGACGCACTGGTCGACCTCCCGGTCTTCCTGATCATCCCCGCGGTCGGCGGTGCCCTGGCCGGGTTCGTCTACCCGCTGCTCTTCAACAAGGACGGCTCCGAGATCCCGGGCGCAGGACTCGCCTTCGGCGGCGACAACCTGACCCCGGCCCCCAGCTTCCAGTCGTGGGACTCCCAGGCGGCCGCCCCCGCGGCGCCCGCAGCTGCCGCCACCCCGCCCGCACCGGCAGCGCCCGCCGCACCGGCCGCGGACCCCGCACCGGCCGCTCCCGAGACCAGCGACCGCACCATCGTCTCCGGCGGCGGCGCCGGCAACGGTGGCCAGCCGGCCTGGCAGCAGCCGACCCAGTCCGCCGAGGGCGATCTCCCGGTCTACGAGCAGGACGGCTGGCGCTGGGACTACGCCAAGCAGGAATGGGTCCCGATCGAGCAGTAGTCTCGAGAAGCACGAAGGCCGCCCCTCGG